>CAJWAY010000005.1 GCA_913020685.1 uncultured Flavobacteriaceae bacterium | reverse complement strand
TATAAAGTAATTTTACCACTTTTTACCACTTTCTACCACATTGTTAATAAATTTTTCCATTTTACAGCACCCAACAAAACCAGATGAAAAAAAAATTAAATTCAAATCATACAAGTGAATTGTATATCTTTGAAATTATTTACAAAAGATGCTTGAGAAACAGATTATTACTGAGGCTGAATACCGCTATATTGAATTGGGTGAAGGTAGCCCAGTAGTTATATTGCACGGTTTAATGGGGGGGCTAAGCAATTTTGAAGGTGTCATAAATTTTTTTCCTAATAAAGGATACAAAATTTTGGTTCCTGAATTACCAGTCTATGAACTGCCATTGATAAACTCTTCAGTCAAGTCTTTAGCTGATTTTTTGGATGACTTTTTGAACTTTAAAAAACTAAAAGATGTAATTCTTTTAGGTAATTCTTTAGGAGGTCATGTCGCATTATTATACGCCAAATGTCATCCCGATATTGTTAAAGGACTTATTATAACTGGAAGTTCGGGATTATATGAGAATGCAATGGGAGACGGTTATCCTAAACGAGGGGATTATGATTACATTAAAGCTAAAAGTGAAGAGGTCTTCTACGATCCCAAAGTTGCTACCAAAAAAATTGTTGATGAAGTATTTGAATCAGTTAACGATCGTAACAAGCTAATCAGAACTTTGGCCATTGCAAAGAGTGCTATTAGACACAATATGGCCAAGGATTTACCCAAAATGAAAACCAGAACTGCAATTATTTGGGGTGCCCAAGATGGTGTTACACCACCCAATGTAGCGGAAGAGTTTAACTCGCTACTTCCCAATTCAGATCTCTATTGGATTGACAAATGCGGTCACGCACCGATGATGGAACATCCAGATCGCTTCAACGAAATTATGTACTCCTGGATGGAGCGGTACAATCTTTAAACTTCTCCTATGAAAGTTGCCCATGCTAAGTTTGTGGTGAGCAACACCAAAGTAGATCAGTGCCCAAAGTCCAAAATACCAGAGTATGCTTTTATCGGCAGGTCAAATGTTGGAAAATCTTCATTGATCAATATGTTGTGTAACCAAAAAAAACTTGCTAAAACTTCCTCAAAACCTGGTAAAACACAATTGATCAATCATTTTCTAATCAACAAAAAGTGGTATTTGGTTGACCTGCCAGGTTATGGATACGCTAGGGCCTCCAAAACGAAAAAAAAAACATTCCAAAAGTTTATTGTTGATTATTTCATTAAAAGAAAGGAATTGGTATCGGCTTTTTTGCTAATTGATATTCGCCATAAACCCCAACTAATTGATTTGGATTTTTTACGATGGTTGGGAGAAAATCTTATTCCATTTTCTATCATTTTTACCAAAGCCGATAAAATCAAAGAAAAAGATATAGAAATTAAAGTGACAAAATATCTCGATGCACTTATGAAAGATTGGAAACCCCTTCCCAAATATTTTATCACCTCCTCTGAAAAAAGGTTGGGTATTGAACCCCTTTTAAATTATATTCACGAAATCAATCAAAGTATTGAAAAGTTTTAATCGTCTTTTTTAAGATTGTTTTTTTCTGCAAAAAAATCACAAAAATCCCTCATGGTCCCAGCCATCTTTTCGTCTTGAGTAGCTCGAAAATATGTATCACTCATTGTAAGTAATGTTTGATGAAAAAACATTTTCATTTGATCGACCGGCATCTCCTTAATCCATAAATCTATCCTAAGGGTCTCTTGATTTTTTCCATCCCAAAGAGCTAAAAGCATGGCTTGAGTCACCTCTTTGTCTACCCCTCCGTCTGGGGCTGACCATAAAATTTTCTCTGGAATATTATTTTCATCTACAGTTACTTCTATACTTATTGGACTTGTTTTCTTAGCCATTATCTTTTTGGTTTGTACTTTGATTTTAAGAAAAGGGTTTGAGCGGGAAGATTCAGTAGGTCACTGATCTTTGTATCTGGATAACGATCCATATAAGATCGAATGATTTGCCAACCCATCCATACTCCTACCCTTCCAGGTGATTGGTTATCAATTTCTAAGTAAAACTTTGAAAAAGGAGCTGGATCTATAAATCTTTGTATCAAAGAGGGGTCTGTTTTGTACAATAATTGTTTTTGGATAAAATATTGCCACATATATATCTCATTCTCGATAACCCAATCGATTTGTTCATTGGTATAACCCATTTTTTGTGCATCCGTAGATCTAGGTAAAACCAATTCTTTGAAATAAATCTGTTTTCCATGGTAAATCATTTGAGACAATAGAGATCTGTCCTTATTGGAAGGTATTTTATTGGCTGCATATTTACTGGCTACATGCGATGTCAGATACTCGATGTCCATTTCTTGGCGAATGTATTCAGGTATACCCTCATATAAATAGTGGTCTGACCCCAAATAGGTATCCAGAGAAATCAATAGAAGAGAATCGGTGTAAATGGTTTTACTCTGATAATCAACATTGTTTATAAGACCAATGACCCTAGGGGGATTGGTTCCGGGAAAATAATATTTACAATATTTAAACAAATACTCCAAATTGTCCTCAAGTGGAACCATTGAATTGAATTTCTCATCTACATTTTTCAACAACAAAAGTTGTAAACTATCTTTTTGCCTTTTGATCCAAACACTGTCGTTAAAATTATCTGGAAAAAGAAAAGGGTAAGTGGTTTTCAGTTCAGGAATATCCTCTGGATTTGCCAAATGAAACTTTTTGTCAAAACGATCGATGATCAATTCCATAGGGATCGAAAGAACCTCATGTTCCCTTGAATTAGTATCGTAGCAACTTATGAGCAATAAAAAAAAGATTAATAAAATAAATTTTAGGTTAATTTGATAAATAATCGATCTCATTTAATTGGATTTATTTTTATTCCAATGTAACTTCGAAATACAAATTTAAGTGGTCTTATTCTAATATAATGAAAACACCTGAAAAAGTAATCAGCCACATTGTGGATTGGTTAAATGATTATCTAAAAAAGTCTAAAATGAACGGTTTTGTTGTAGGTGTTTCCGGGGGGATTGACTCCGCGGTTACGTCTACACTTTGTAGTCTTACAAATGCGCCTGTTTTGTGTCTTGAAATGGGAATTCATCAAGATCTTCACCAAGTGTCAAGGGCCAAAAATCATATTGATTGGTTGGAAAGAAATTATGACAACGTAAGCCACAATAGCATCTCTTTAACTAGAGTATTTGACGAATTTGTAAATGAATTACCTAAAACCGAAATGAGAGAAAAACAATTATTAAGTTTGGCGAACACTAGAGCTCGATTGAGAATGACTACATTATATTATTTTGCGGCATTCCACCGTTTTTTAGTAGCAGGAACTGGAAATAAAGTGGAGGACTTCGGCGTTGGTTTCTACACCAAATATGGAGACGGAGGAGTTGATCTGAGCCCCATTGCAGATTTGTTAAAATCTCAGGTTTATGAATTGGCCAAATACCTCGAAGTAATTGATGAGATACAAAAAGCTTCTCCTACTGATGGATTGTGGAGTGACAACCGAACCGATGAAGAACAAATAGGAGCCAGTTACAATGAACTAGAATGGGCGATGGAAGAGCTTGAGCAAAATCCCTCTCTTGAAGGATTAGACGAAAACCAAAGAGACATTATAGAAATTTACAAAAGTTTCAACCATAAAAACCAACATAAAATGAACCCCATACCTGTATGTAAAATAATACCCTCTCTTTTGATCTAGCTTTTCGAAAAAATAATTAGTTAGAATAATTTGGTTTAAATAACCCGATGAAGTCTATTGGATATTATATTTTTCAGACTCTGATACATTTGGATTTCCTTAAGGAGATCTTGGTTAGACTCTTGATCCTTTGTTCCCTTTTGAAGTTCGGTGATCTTTTGATCAATTAGGTATCGTCTCATGGAAAGAATTGTTTCACTTACAAGTCTTACGACCTCACTTCCCTTAACTTTAACAAAAACATTTCTCTTTTCCCAATCGTGTAATTGATGTTGTTCCTCTTTCATGACAAGATCAGTAATGATTTCGTTTTGGATCAAGTCGTCTGTTTGCATAATCTTTTCAAGGTTTAAATCTCCCTGATAACTTTGGTAAAATTCAATAAGTTTGTAAAAAATCTTTTTGAAAGTTTCATGACTAAGCTCAATTTCGTCTTGTTGAAGATCCAAAAAAATCTTTTCATATACTTTAGCAGATGTCTTTTGAGTCTCCTCTATCAATTCCCCATCGTCGTTGGTAATTGAAATTGGTTCTTCGAAATTTAACTCTTGATTTCCATAGGTCAATAAAATTGAAATGATCTGTCTTTCTAACTCAAAGATGCGATCAACTTTAGCTTCTGAGTCAGCTGTTTTCTTGATCAAATCAACAGGTTCGCTAGGAATAAATTTCTTTGTTGATTTTTGATTGTTTTTTTGGTTTATTTGATCCAAAGCTCTAAAAAGTACATCTTCTGAAATCTGCATTATTTCTGCACAACTCTGGATATATATCTCTTGCTTGATCGCATCAGGAATTTTATGAATACTCTCAACAATCTCACGGATGGTTTCGGCTTTGCTAATAGGGTTATTTTTTCCTTCATCAGATAGTAATGATGCTTTGAATTGGATAAAATCTTTGGAATGTTCTTCCAAAAAAATATTGATTTCTTGTAAGGAACGTGATTGGGCAAAACTGTCGGGGTCTTCTCCCTTTGGAAAAGTACAAACCCTTACATTCATCCCTTGTTCCAAAATCAAATCAATCCCCCTCAGTGAGGCTCTTAATCCAGCAGCATCAGAATCATATAAAACAACAACATTAGAGGTCAAACGATTGATCATTCTAATTTGATCAACTGACAATGCGGTGCCCGAAGAAGAGACCACATTGGTTATCCCCGATTGGTGCATTTGAATCACGTCGGTGTAGCCTTCAACCAAAAAACAAAGATCCTTTTTGGCAATGCTCTGCTTAGATTCAAAAATTCCATACAAGGCCTTACTTTTATTATAAATATCACTTTCAGGAGAATTGAGATACTTTGCTGTTTTGCTATTTTGAGATAAGATCCTAGCACCAAAACCTTGAACCCTTCCAGACATACTTCGGATCGGAAAAATAACCCTTCCTCTGAATCGATCAACCTTTCGATCTTCATTAACGATAACTAAGCCTGTTTTTTCTAAAAAATCTAATTTGAAGCCTTCATTTTGAGCCTTTTTACTTAGCGCATCATATAATTCTGGAGAATAACCTAGAGCAAATTTTTTCAAGGTTTCGTCTTCAAAACCCCTTTCTTTGAAATAGGTCAAACCAATGGATTTTCCTTCCTGAGTTTCCCAAAGATTTTTTTCGAAAAATTCGGTAGCGTATTGAGCAACTAAAAACATACTCTCTCTAGAATCTTTGATTACCTTTTCCTCTGGACTTAATTCCGTTTCCTCAATTTCAATATTGTATTTTTTAGCCAAATAACGGATAGCCTCAGGATAAGTAAAATGTTCATGCTCCATCAAAAAAGCGATGACATTGCCCCCTTTTCCACTACTAAAATCTTTCCAAATTTGTTTGGCAGGCGAGACAATAAAACTAGGTGTTCGCTCTTGAGTAAATGGACTTAAACCTTTGAAATTAGCCCCCGACTTTTTTAGAGAAATATATTCGCCGACTACCTCCTCCAATCTAGCAGTCTCATATACTTGGTCAATGGTACTTCTTGAAATCAATTCGAAGGAAATATTTCTATAAAAATAAAATTATATAAGGATTGGACAAAACCTTGTAATCAAATTAAATTTTTAGATCTAAATACTTCGTTCAATAACGTAGTTGACCATCAACTCTAAGGAATCTCGGTAGGTGTTTTTAGGAAATGTTTTGAGCAATTCAATAGCACGAGAACGAAAAAACTCCATTTTTTCATTTGCAAATTGAAGACCGCCAATTTCTTTGATTTTTTTGATTGCCTGACGAACTCTTTTTTTGTCTTTGTTGTGGTTTTTAACCGTATTGATCAACCACTTTTTGTCAGAACGATCCATTACGTTGAGGGCATGAATCAATGGCAAAGTCATTTTTTGTTCTTTAATATCAATACCCGTGGGTTTGCCTATTTTCTGATCTGAATAATCAAATAAATCGTCTTTAATCTGAAAAGCCATCCCAAGGAGTTCGCCAAACTCATGCATTTTTGCTACATTTTCATTTTCAGCATTAACAGACTTGGCACCCATCGCACAGCAAGCTGCAAGTAGGGTAGCTGTTTTTTTGCGTATAATTTTGTAATAAATCTCTTCTGAAACATCAAGATTTCTTGACTTTTCGATCTGCAAAAGCTCTCCTTGACTCATTTCACGGACTGCAATAGAGATGATTTTGAGTAAATCAAAATCTTCATTTTCTATCGAAAGTAGCAATCCTTTAGAGAGCAAGTAATCACCAACTAAAACCGCAATTTTATTTTTCCAAAGGGCATTAATAGAAAAAAATCCCCTACGCTGGTTACTGTCATCTACTACGTCGTCATGGACCAATGTTGCCGTATGAATCAGTTCGATTACCGCTGCCCCTCTGAAGGTTCGTTCATTTATTTTCCCGTTACCCAGCATTTTGGCTACCAGAAAAACAAACATTGGTCGCATTTGCTTCCCTTTTCTATTGACAATAAAATGTGTGATCCTATTTAGTAGAGCGACCTCAGAGGACATTGAGTTCTTGAACTTTTTTTCAAATAGTTCCATCTCCTCATAAATGGGTTTCTTAATACGCTCTACAACTTTCATTTCTTCGTAAAGATACCACTATTCGTTAAGGTAGAACAATCTATACTAACATGTCTTTGTTGGCCAATTGGCCACAGGCTGCATCAATATCTTTTCCCCTTGATCTCCTAACAGTTACAGTAATTTTTTGGGCTTCCAAAGCTTTCACGTAGGCCTTGATTATATTCTTTTCAGCCTGCATAAATTGGTCATCTCCAATGGGATTGTATTCTATCAAATTCACTTTACAAGGAGAAATTTTACAAAAATTAAGCAAAGCATTGATGTCTTCATCACTATCATTTATACCCTTCCAAACTACATATTCATAGGTAACTTTTTTTTCAGTTTTATCATACCAATACTTGATGGAGTCACCAAGATCGTTAAGGGGAAATTTTTCTGCAAAAGGCATCAATTTGGCTCTTACATTCTGTCGGGCACTGTGAAGTGAAACGGCCAAACCAAAGCGTACTTGGTCGTCGGCCATTTTCATTATTATTTTTGGGATTCCAGAGGTAGAAACTGTTATTCTAGAAGGGGACATACCCAAACCATCCTGTTGAGTGATTTTCTCAATGGCATTGATCAAATTTTTGTAATTCATCAAAGGTTCTCCCATACCCATAAATACAATGTTTGAAAGTGGTCTATCAAAATACAAACGGCTTTGCCTATCGATAGCAACAACCTGATCAAAAATTTCATCAGCATTAAGATTTCGCATTCTTTTGATTTTGGCAGTAGCACAAAATTTACAATCTAAACTACAGCCTACCTGAGAAGAAACACAAGCAGTGGTTCGAGTAGCAGTAGGAATAAGAACAGATTCAACAACTAAATTATCATATAGTTTAACTGCATTCTTGATGGTTCCGTCATTGCTCTTTTGTTGATGATCTATATCAATGTGATTAATTACAAAATGTTCATGTAATAGGGCCCTGTTTGATTTCGAGAGGTTAGTCATCCCCTCAAAACTGTGAATTCCCTTTTGCCAAAGCCATCGATAAACCTGATTACCTCGAAAGGCTTGGACTTTATTCTCTGTGAAAAAATACCTAAGGTCTTCAAGTGATAAGGACCGAATATCTTTTTTTGTAAAAGTTTTCATGAATACTGTCTTTCAACTATCCTACTCGAAGTATTCTTAATGCTTTTAAATGATGAGCATTGCATCACCGTAAGAATAAAAATTATATTTCTTCTTGATTGCTTGATTGTATGCTTCTTTTATGAATTCAACATCTGCGAATGCAGAAACCATCATCAACAAGGTTGATTTAGGCGTATGAAAATTAGTAATCATACAATTGGCAATAGAGAAGTCATAAGGAGGGAAAATAAACTTATGAGTCCATCCCTTATAAGGGTTAAGAGTTCCAATAGAGGACACAGATGACTCTAAACCTCTCATAACAGTAGTGCCAACGGCACAGATTTTTCGATTTGTTTTCAATGCATTGTTAACAATATCAGAGGCATCTTGAGTGATTATCAACTCCTCAGAGTCCATCTTATGCTTGGAGAGATCTTCAACCTCAACTGGACTGAAAGTTCCCAATCCAACGTGTAAAGTTAATTCGGCCAAATCAATTCCTTTTATTTGAAGTCTTTTTATAAGGTGTTTTGAAAAATGAAGCCCTGCTGTTGGGGCTGCTACGGCTCCCTCGTGTTTAGCATAAATAGTTTGATATCGCTGCTCATCCTCCTCCTCAATTGGTCGTTTGATGTATTTAGGAAGAGGGGTTTGTCCCAATTCTTTTAGTTTAGATCGGAATTCACTGTAGGAACCATCGAAAAGGAACCGGAGTGTTCTTCCTCTTGAGGTGGTATTATCAATGACTTCTGCAACTAAACTGTCATCATTTCCAAAATAAAGTTTATTTCCAATTCTGATTTTTCTTGCAGGATCTACTAATACATCCCAAAGTCGTTGTTCCTCGTTAAGTTCTCTCAAAAGAAAGACTTCGATTCTAGCTCCTGTTTTCTCTTTGTTGCCAAAAAGTCTTGCAGGAAAAACTTTGGTATTGTTCAATACCATTACATCCCCTTCATCGAGAAAATCAATTATATCCTTGAAAGTATGATGACTAATCGATTGATCAGCTCGATTAAGAACCATCAACCGGGATTCATCTCTTCCGACTGATGGTCTTTGAGCTAATAATTCACTGGGGAGATCAAAATTGAAGTCTGATAATTTCACTGTTGTTTTTTTTTGCCCTGCAAATATAGTCTCTTGGAGGGGGGCTTGTCAAGTAAAAGGCAATAAAAAACTAAATGATATTTTGGTTAAAGCCTATTTTCTGTAAATCGTACCAAAAATCTGGATAAGACTTCGATACTACCTTTGGATTATTAATATTTATTGGGACTCTTAATCCTAAGGGCGCAAAAGCCATTGCCATTCTATGATCGTTATATGTATCTATTATAATATTTTCATTAATCTTACCTGTATTTAGAAGTTCAAGACTTCTGTCGGTAATTTTTACATTACCCCCCAGCTTTTCAATTTCAGTTTTTAGCGCAGTCAGCCTATTAGTCTCTTTGATTTTCAGGGTGTGTAAACCTGAAAGTTTGCAATCAATATTAAGACCTAAGCAAGTAACTGCAATTGTTTGAGCTAAATCGGGAGTATTTTTAAGATTTAATGTCATAAAATTTGGAGGGTTAAAATCTGTAATTTTGGAAAGTATAATTTTTCCATTTGAATGAGTAGTTTTAACTCCAAATTTTTCGTAAATATCAGTCAGTGCAGCATCACCTTGTTTACTTTCTTCAAAAAAATTCTTCAAAGTGATTTCACTTCTATCCGCTAAAGCCACTATAGAATAGAAGTAAGAAGCTGAACTCCAATCAGACTCAACTTTCAAATGATTTGTATTTATACTGGAGGCAGACTTTATGGAAATTTGATTTCCATCAAAAGCTGTCTCAAAACCCAATTGATCCATTATACTTAGTGTCATTTTTATGTAGGGAAATGAAGTAGTTTCACCTATCAGATCAATTTTCAATCCATTCTTGAGAGCGGGGGCAACCAGCATCAACGCGGAAATATACTGACTGCTGATATTTGCAGGTAGTGATACTCGATTGATTGTGATTTCCTTTCCTCTAATGATCAATGGCGGAAAACCTGGTTCCTTTTTATAGGTTATATCAGCTCCCAAACTGTTCAATGCCTCTACCAAAAGTTTTATAGGGCGTTCTTGCATTCTATTTGATCCTGTCAAAACAATTTCTCGATGCGGTTGGATGGCAAAATAAGCTGTCAAAAAACGCATGGCAGTACCTGCATGATTTATATCTATGACATTTTTTTTACTTTTCAATGCCTCCTGAGTAATCCTAGAATCATCAGATTTGGAAAGGTTATGAATTTCAATTTGAGGGTATAAGGCTTTAATGATTAGCAACCTGTTTGATTCGCTCTTAGAACCAGTGATGGTGACAGCACCATTTGCCTCCTTATTGGAATTTTGAATTTTTAACTTCATGCAAACTAATTACTTCAACTTGTGATTGTTTTGATGACGATCGTGATCTCTTTTCGATTTGATTTTCATTTTTTGATCAAAAGCTTTTTGCAGGTCAATACCTGTCTGATTGGCCAAGCACAATACAACAAAGATAACATCGGCAAGTTCCTCACCGAGATCTTTAGCTTTGTCGCTCTCTTTTTCACTTTGCTCTCCATACCTTCTAGCAATGATTCGAGCAACTTCTCCCACTTCCTCAGTAAGTTGGGCCATGTTAGTTAACTCATCAAAATATCGGACACCGTGTTCTTTGATCCAGTTGTCGACAATTTTTTGTGCTTTTTTAATTTCCATTTGATGCGAATTTAAAACTTTCCCATTGGCGAAAAAAGCGTAAAATAAAAAATCATAACATCACATTTATTTCATCCAAATTTTGAACGATTGGGCAATGATCATGTATAGGCTCGTCATGAGAGTTGAAATGTATCGCTTGCATTCCAATATTTAATGCACCTAAAATATCTGCCTCAAGACTATCACCTATCATCATAGAGTTATTAGCAAAAGAATCAGCCTGGTCTAGGGCATATTCAAAAATAATCGGGTGAGGTTTTTTGTAACCTACTTTTTCGGATGTAAAAATATTTTTAAAATATGGTGATAGACCAGAGTTATTTATTTTGTTATGTTGAACCACTTCAAAACCATTGGTAATTATATGAAGTTGATATTTAACTTTGAGTTTTTCCAAAAGGGAGATTGCTCCTTCAAAGAGGTTGGAAAAAGTCGAAAGGTTTAAAATATATTGATCGGAAATCGATTTGATATTGCTGGGATCAAATGCAAAATCAATGACCCGAAAAGTTTCAATCAATCGTTTATGCCTCAGCTCTTTTTGGGAAATCTTGTTTTCCCGATATAACTTCCAGTAGTAATGGTTGATTCCTTCATAGGCCGCAAGAAAATCAACAAGGTTGAGATCAATTTTCAGTTCGCCAAAAATCTTCTCAAAAGTCAGGGCTGAATTTCTTTCAAAATCCCAAAGGGTGTGGTCCAAGTCGAAAAATACATCAGTAATCTGATTAATGTGTGGCATAATATTGAATATAATTAATGAATTGATCACGCCAGCTGTTTTTCAGCCTGTCAACATTAAAAATTGCATTTGAAAAAGAAACTGCGTACAAAGCCGATGAGGTAGGTAGTTTTTCATATAGTTCTATTAATTTATTAAAGGCTTTTTGACTGGAAATCTTTCTCAAACCTAACTCGTCTGCAACAACAGGGTGAATTTTTAATGAGGTTTGTAGATCGTTGTTTAAATCGTAAAAATAAAAGGGCACCGCAGTTGAGGCACGATAACCTATTTCCTCTGTATAGCCCATACTGTAATCTTTTTGAATTTCTTGTTCCAAAACATGGTAATAACTCGAAGAGGCAGTCAAAAGTCCATAATTAAACCTTACAGAATCAATCTTTTTGATAATCAATTCTTTGAGTTGTTGGCATTCACGATTCAAGGATTTGAATTGCTGCTGCGCTGCATAGGAAGCCAAAAGTGAAACATTATTCAAATCGGCCGTGTTTTTAATTAGTTTTCGAAAACTAAAGTTATGGATAGAAGCACCTTTATCATAAAAATTATTTTTGGCAAAAAGAAAAAAATACAAAGGTGGATTTCCATTATTCTTAAAAAGGAGTTGCAATTCTTCAAAATTATTGTGTGGATCCTTTCGCAAACCGAAGAGGACCAGATACTGCTCGATGATTAAGAAAAAATCCAATTGCCAAAGAGCACTCATGGTATCAGTAAGCTTTAACAGCAACGATTTTTTTTGAAACTTGTAAGGATTAACCACTGATATGATGGGTTGAAATTTTGGTTTTTTCCATGACACATGGGGCAACTCGGGAAAAAATTCATGTAATTTATCCTTCAATCGCACCGCCCATAAATCCACAACAGGCATTTCTAAAAAATTATTTCTTGAGGCCAAGCTCTGGTAGGCTAAAAAAGCTCCTAACTCATTTTTTACCTGAGGTAGAAATTCCTCATATCGGCTAATTAGATAAAAGGAAGCCGCAAAAATATCATAAGGTAATTGAGAGGGGTTAGCCAGCTTAAAAAAAGCAGGAATACCTGACCAATTGAATACCTCAATAGGGACCTCTTGTATACCCTGCTGGAAAAGCAAATCACTGGATCCGATAAAAAATTCATTTCCGAGAGGTTGGTGAGTATAGCTTAATTTAGGTCCTGAATGGGAAACAAATTTCTCAATAGTAGAGGTAAAATCAACGGGGAATTCAAGGACTCTGATGAAAATTTGCCTGAAAATATAGGTCAAGCGGGGTGTGATTTTGTGAGAATAAACCAGTATCATTCAGATCAATTTTCCAACTTTAAAGCTAAAGTAACGCTTTTCAGAGACAATAAGATGATCGAAAATTAGAATGTAAAAAGTACTAGTAGCCTTGATGAAACCTAGATTATGTTGTAATCAAGTGGACTAAGCTTGAGGTTTCCCAAAGGGTGGTTATGGGGAAAAATGATAGCTGTTGCTACTTATTCTGATTAACTAAAGAAATAGCTTTGGAATCTTATTCCTTTTATTTTTCTCTGGGGTGGTAATTTGGGATCCCACTTTCAATTGTTTGATTTTTGAGGAAATCAGTATAGTTTTTTTAATCTTCATAAAGACAAAAATAATTCCAGATTTTTAGTAGTGAGATATTTTGGATATTAACGTTTCCCAACCCAATCCGCCATAATTCCCCGAACTCATCATCAACAAAACTTTTTGATGATAATCCAGTTCAAAAAGGTGGTCTTTCAGTTTTTTTGGCTCTTTAAAAACCATCAATTCTGGTAGATCAAATGCCTTAATAATTTCATCTGGACTGATTTGGGGTCTATTTTTAATTATCAAAGCCTCAGGATCATAAAATACGATGGGTAAATCTGCTTTTTCTAAGCTATTACGATAGCGGTCAATAAATGAAGGGTCCAAACTACTGTAAGTATGTAATTCCAAACAAGCAATAAGCTTAAAATCAGGAAATTGTTCCTTAACGGCCTTTGTAGTGGCTTTCACTTTACTCGGGGCATGGGCAAAATCCTTAAAAAGGTAACAAGTCTTGCCTTTATACAGAAGTTCCAGGCGTTTTGAAGCTCCTTTGAAAGTGCTAATGGCTTGAAAAAAATCATCTTCATCAACACCCATCAATTGACAAATCCATTTCGCTCCAGAGAGGTTTGAAAGATTGTGCTTTCCAAAGACTACTAGGGGGATCGGCCCCTCATCTGTCTCCAAATAAGTTACGCCCTCGGAAATCGAATAATCTAATATGGTATAGGGCTCCTTTCTGATTGTGTTTTGGGTATCCCCAGCCAATTTTCGTAAGGTTTCGTCATCTTCATTGTATACCAAAACCCCACCAGCAGTAATAGATTCGATAAAAATTTCAAATTGGAGGTTGTAATCAGCTTCGGTTTTAAAAACATTTATATGATCCCATGCGATTCCACTGATCAATGCAATTTGAGGTTTATAATGATGGAATTTGGGCCTAGGATCAATAGGGGAAGACAGGTATTCATCTCCTTCAAGAATCATAAAATCGTTGTTATCAGACAGAAGAACTGAATTTCCAAAGCCCTCCAATTGGGCACCAATCATATAATCCACAGATTTTTGATGATAATTTAAAACGTGTAAAACCATAGCAGATATAGTAGTCTTACCATGACTGCCACCTATCACTACCCTAGTTTTGTTCCTGGCATAGTGAGCAATAAATTCGGGGTAGGAAAAAAGTGGCAATCCCATATTTTGTGCAGCCAAAAGTTCAAGATTGTCTTTTTTGGCATGCATTCCTATAATCACTGCATCCAGTTCTTTATTGATCTTATCAGGATACCAACCCATTTGCTCGGGGCAGATCTCAGCTTTCCGCAATTGGGTCAATGAAGGATCAAAAATTGCATCGTCACTTCCGCTGACCTCATGACCATTCTTCTTTAAGGCAATGGCTAGACTGTGCATCGCGCTACCTCCAATTGCGATAAAATGGTATTTACTCAAGTCTTAAATTTTTTAGAAATTCCAAACCCTCCTCAAAATTGGAGTTAATCTCCAAGGCCTTTTGGATAGAAGCTTCAGCCTTTTCATACTTCTTCCTGTAAAGATAAATTTTAGAGCGATAATAATAGGCCCATTCCAAAGGGTAATTGTCCTGAAACCCATAAGATTTGAGGTAATGATCCAGAAGAAACAATCCCAAATCGGGTTCCACTTTATATTGGGCTGAAACCCTACCCAAATCAAAAATCAAATTCCTTCGTAATTCTTTAACACAATTTTCAGGATCTTGATAAATTTCTTTTATGGTATGAAAAACCTCAGAATATATTGATGCCGAAGCTTTAAAATCATTTCTGACTTGAAAAACATAGGCTTGCATCATGCCTCCCTCGACAGGGTTAATATCCCTCAATTCATTGGCTTTTTTTTCTGCAAAATCAATACTTCCTCCCAAAAGTGAAGGAATTTCGGCATATAACTGAATCAATAAATTCAAAACCACGACTCTTTTGGGAGCCAATTCGTGGGCTTGCAATACTGATTTTCGGGCTTTTATGACATAGGGAACCGATAAAAATCGAGGAACCTCTAATGATTTTCGAGCTGCCGCTACGCCC
Organism: uncultured Flavobacteriaceae bacterium; assembly: GCA_913020685.1. Classification (GTDB taxonomy): domain Bacteria; phylum Bacteroidota; class Bacteroidia; order Flavobacteriales; family Flavobacteriaceae; genus UBA8316. The sequence continues at coordinate 11,022 of CAJWAY010000005.1, read as the reverse complement.
AGTTTAAAATAATTTTCGGCCGTTGGCGATTTGACCAAAAGTATTTCGTAATAGTCAATAGCAGTCTCCCAATCCTTGTAATCATAGGACAATTCGGCAATAGATTTGATGGCCCCCTCGGATTCCAAATTAGTGTAGTTTTTTAAACGTTTTAATTCCTTTTTATAATTTGAATCATTTTTGAAATCATAGTATGAAAATGGAGTTTTTTTTTGCGAAAAAATCAACCAAGGAATAACAAAAAGAAGAATTGTCCCTTTTATTCTATGCATTTGAAGCGTTTAGTATTTTCCAAATCATATCTTTAAGGAGAAGTAAACCAGATTGATCCAATGCCGAGATCATACAATATGGAATTTCACCAAAGTTTTTCATCATTTCCTCAGCGTATTCTGATTTGAGTTCATCATCCAACAAATCACATTTTGAAAGTACAACAATGAATTCTTTATCCATCAATTCAGGATTGTAGGTTCTAAGTTCTTTAAATAAAATATCAAAGGATTTTTTTACATCAGGGGTATCAGAAGGGATCATAAAAAGTAGGATAGAGTTGCGTTCGATATGGCGAAGAAAATAGTGTCCTATGCCTTTGCCCTCTGCTGCTCCTTGGATGATCCCGGGTATATCTGCCATTACAAAAGATTGTAGGTCTCGGTAGGGTACAATTCCTAAGTTAGGTTTTAGGGTCGTAAATTCATAATCTGCGATTTTGGGTTTGGCTGCTGTCAAAGCTGCCAACAGGGTAGATTTTCCTGCATTGGGAAAACCTACCAAGCCCACATCAGCAAGCACCTTAAGCTCTAAAGTAACATTTAGTTCATTCCCTGGTATTCCTGGCTGTGCGTACCTTGGAGTTTGGTTGGTGGAAGACTTAAAATTCCAATTGCCCAATCCACCTTTTCCTCCTTGCAACAATATAAATTCTTGTTCAGCCTCAACAATCTCAAAAAGTACTGCTTCGGTCTCCGAATTTTTTACGACAGTTCCCAAGGGTACATCAATATAAACGTCTTTCCCCTGCGCCCCAGTGCTTCTGTTTTTACTACCGTCTCCTCCATGACCCGCCATAAAATGTCTCGTATATTTGAAGGAATACAAAGTCCATAAATTGGGATTGGCCCGAATGAATATGTGTCCTCCTCGACCTCCATCCCCGCCGTCGGGCCCTCCTTTGGTGATGAATTTTTCGCGGTGTAAGTGAACTGAACCCTTGCCTCCTTTTCCTGATTTAAGGTTGAGTTTTACATAATCGACAAAATTTGATTCAGTCATTCCTTATAGCAAGCCATCAATCAGCAAAGTCAGTCTTTGCGTAATTTCTTCAATACTGCCAATACCGTTCACACTGTGGAATTTTCCTTGTGCTGAGTAAAAATCTCTTAGTGGGGCTGTTTTATTGTTGTACTCTTCGAATCGATTCCTGATTTTTTCTTCATCCTGATCGTCTGTCCTACCACTGGTTTTTCCTCTATTGATCAAGCGATCTACCAAAACATCATCTTCAGCCTCCAAGGCCAAAGTAGCACTAATGTGCATGGATTTTTCTTCTAAAAAATCATCCAGTGCCTTAGCTTGTTTTGTTGTTCTGGGAAAACCGTCAAAAATAAAGCCCTTTGCCTCGGGGTTATTTTCGACCGAATCCTTAAGCATGTCGATCGTTAACTGATCAGGAACCAAATCTCCTTTGTCTATATATGATTGCGCCAATTTTCCCAATGCTGTTTGGTTTGAAATGTGATGTCTGAACAAATCTCCAGTAGAAATGTGAAACAATTGATATTTGGATTTTAAAAATTCTCCCTGGGTTCCTTTCCCCGATCCTGGTTTTCCAAAGAGTACTAGATTGATCATCAAATAATATTTATAACAAAGATATCCAAATTGTATTGTTTTTTTCCAAGCATAAAACTTATGTGTATTTTTGTGAAAATTTCGCGATGAATTTTTTTTCGACTTCAAAAACATTGGGAATACTTGGTGGAGGGCAATTGGGTAAGATGTTGCTCTACACGACCCGAAAATGGGACATCAAAACCAGCGTTTTGGATCCTAAAGAAAATGCCCCGGCAAGACTTGCCTGTGACTATTTTACAAAAGGAGATCTAACTAATTTTCAAGCGGTATACGATTTTGGGAAAAAAGTCGATGTACTGACCATAGAAATAGAAAAGGTGAATGTCAAGGCACTCGAAAAATTAGCACAGGAAGGGGTAAAGGTTTATCCACAACCCCACGTACTGAAAACGATTCAGAATAAATGTCTGCAAAAAAAATTTTATAAGAGTCACAACATTCCTACTGCTTCCTTTGAAGAATTCGAAACCCTTGATCAAGTAAAAGAGGCTGTCATCAAGGGGGAATTATCTTTTCCCTTTGTATGGAAATCTGCCGAAATGGGCTATGATGGCTATGGAGTTTCCATTGTTCACTCCAATAAGGAAATCGAAAGCCTTAATTGCGGTCCCTGCCTTATTGAGGAACTGGTTAACGTCGAAAAGGAATTATCTGTAATCGTTTGCAGTCGTCCCCAAGGCGATATCGTCCATTATCCTGTAGTAGAGTCAGAGTTTCACCCAACCGCCAACCAAGTGGAGTATGTATTGTGTCCCGCTAGAATTTCGCGAGAAATCGAGAAAAAAGCAATTGAAGTGGCCCTTAAGACAGCAAAGGCCTATGGCCAAATTGGTCTTTTGGCAGTCGAGCTTTTTCTGACACCCGAAGGAGATGTATTGGTCAATGAGGTGGCACCCCGTCCCCACAATAGCGGACACTATAGTATTGAGGCTTCTTACACCTGTCAATTCGAACAACACATTCGCGCAGTCTTAGATTTGCCTTTGGGAAAAACAGCCAGTAAAATCGCTGCAGTGATGGTCAACCTTGTAGGTAAAAAAGGATACACAGGACCCGTGGTTTACAAAAATATCGACCAGGTTTTGGCCATCAAAGGAGTTATTCCCCATATTTACGGTAAAAAAGAAACACGTCCTTTTCGAAAAATGGGACATGTAACCATCATACACCCCAAAATAGACACCGCAAGAAAAATGGCGGCACAAGTAAAACAAACCTTATCAGTAATCAGCAAATAATATGGCTAAAGTAGGAATCATAATGGGCAGCGAATCGGATTTACCGATCATGCAAGAAGCAATAGACATCCTCAAAGACTTTGAGATCGAAACAGAGGTAGACATCGTCTCCGCCCACCGCACTCCGGAGAAAATGATGGACTATGGTAATCAGGCCCATCTAAGAGGCCTAAAAGCAATTATTGCAGGAGCCGGAGGAGCCGCCCACCTGCCTGGTATGATTGCTGCAGTGTCTCCCCTTCCCGTGATCGGTGTTCCAGTAAAATCCACTAACTCCATTGACGGTTGGGATTCTGTTTTGTCAATACTCCAAATGCCTGGAGGCGTACCCGTGGCAACTGTCGCCCTTAACGGCGCTAAAAATGCAGGCATATTGGCCGCTCAAATTGTTGGAACATCTGATCCCTCCGTACTCGATAAAGTTGCCCAATACAAAAAAGGTCTCAAAAACAAAGTCATCAACAGCAGTAAAAAACTTAATCTATAAGCTATTGGATAATCCATTAATAAAAGTATTTGATACCCCTCGTCAATCCACCCCATTCAATTCCATCCAACCGGAACATTTTATTCCTGCCTTAAAAGAAAACATCAAAAATGCATTGAAGGCAATTGATAAAGTGGCTTATCAAACCGCCCCACCCACCTTTGAGAACACTCTAGAGGCCCTTCAAAATGTGGGAGAACTACTGGAACGAAACAGTGCCATTTTATTCAACCTCAACAGTGCCGAAACTTCTGAAGCCATTCAAGAAGTTACCCAACAAGCATCGCCCTTGCTGACTCAATTCCAAAACGATGTCAGACTTAACCAAGCTTTGTTTGAACGTATAAAAAAAATCTACGAAAATCAAGACATAAAAAACCTTTCAACCGAACAACAAAGCCTTTTGGAAAAAGAATACAAGAGTTTTGCTCGAAACGGTGCATTGCTCAACGAGAATGAAAAAGAGCTTTTGCGGGAAATCGATACTGAAAAGGCACAGCTGAGCCTCACTTTTGGTGAAAATGTATTGGCCGATACCAATGCTTTTGAACTTCATATCACTGAAGAAAAAGACTTGAAAGGTCTACCAGATCAAATTAAGGAAATGGCGGCAGAATTAGCCCAATCCAAAAAAATAAAAGGTTGGGTGTTTACTCTGGATTATCCCAGTTATGTTCCACTAATGACCTATGCTGAAAACAGGGAACTACGAACTAAAATGAGTTTAGCATATGGCCGTCGAGGTTTTCAGGACAATAACCACAACAACACCTCTATTATACTGCGTTTGATCGAACTAAGAAAAAATAGAGCCAAATTATTGGGTTACGAATCCCATGCTGCTTTTGTATTGGAGGAACGCATGGCAGCTTCTGAAGAAAATGTAATTAACTTTTTAGAGGATTTATATGAAAAAGCTTATCCCGCCGCCCAAGCAGAGTGGAAAGAAATGGAAGATTTTGCTGCACAAAACCTAGGCCTAAATACCCTTGAAAAATGGGACACGGCCTATGTGTCAGAAAAATTCAAACAATCTCATTTGGAGCTGGACGAACAGCAACTCAAGCCCTACTTTCCCTTGGAAATGGCTAAAGCCGGTGTTTTTGATATTGCAAATAAATTATATGGGTTGCGTTTTGAAAAAAACAATGCCCTTGAAGGCTATCATCCTGATGTAGAAGTATTTGAAGTATTCAACCGTGAAGGTGATTTTTACGCCCTGCTATATACTGACTTTTTCCCACGGCCAGGAAAGAGAAACGGGGCATGGATGACCTCCTATCGCGGACAGAAAAAAGGACAAAGGCCTCATATTTCGATAGTTTGTAATTTTTCAAAACCTACAGCCAGCGCACCCTCTCTACTGACTTTTCAGGAAGTTACTACCCTTTTCCACGAGTTTGGCCATGCTCTCCACGGTATGTTGGCCAATACCACCTATGGAGGATTGAGCGGTACCAATGTGTTTTGGGATTTTGTGGAACTACCCAGCCAGATCATGGAAAACTGGTGTTATGAAAAACAGGCACTGGAGCTTTTTGCCAGACATTATCAGACTGATGAACACATTCCCATGGATTTTATTGAAAAACTCAAAAAACTCGCCCACTTTCAACAAGGGTTACAAACCCTCAGACAATTGGGTTTTGGATTTCTGGACCTGACCTATCACAGTAAAGGGGCAAAAGCCATCAAAGATGTCAAAGGCCATGAAAGTGCCATACTAAAAAGGGTGCAGTTTACAAAAGATCATCCGGAGAATTGCACTAGTACCTCATTTTCCCATATATTCCAAGGGGGCTATTCCGCTGGGTACTACAGTTACAAATGGGCAGAGGTACTGGATGCCGATGCTTTTGAATTGTTTTTGGAAAAAGGTATTTTTGATCATCAAACGGCAAAATCCTTTGAAGAAAACATACTTTCCAAAGGAGGTACAGAACACCCAATGACCCTTTACAAAAGATTTAGAGGTAAAGCACCCGATCCTAAAGCTTTACTTAAAAGAGCTGGACTGGTGCAATAGAATACTAAAGGCTTCATACCAACAAAACCCTCCAAATGTAATGTAAAGTTGTTTCGTGGAAAAAACTTTCTTACTATATTCTTTTTGTATTAACTATTCCATCCGTACTTAATTATAAAGCTTACGATCATAACCTACTCCGATTCCCATTTGAGAAAACCGCCTTCCAGGTCATAAATTTTTTGGAAGCCAAAAGAAACCATTACTTGAGCGGCATATAGGCTTCTCCTCCCCGACCGGCAGTATACCAAAAGGGTGTCGGATTTTGAAAGTTTTTCGATTTCGGTGACAAAAGCCTCTGATTTGACATTAATATTTTTTGCTCCTTCGATATGACCCTCCTCGAATTCCTCAGGAGTTCTGACATCAATAACAAAATAGCCCTTTTCAACCAAGGCCTTATATTGTTGTTTCTCCAATACCTCCACCTTAGGGGGCTGAGTGATCCAAAAAAGAAGTAATAAAATCAACCTCATCTTACATTGTAATGTGCTTTAAAATTAGCCATAATATCGGAATTCCCTCCACCCAAAAGCTGCTGTAATATTTAGATTGTTGCGCTTTAGATTTTAAAACTAATCCCATCAAAAGGATGGCCATGCCCAAAACCAGAAAAAAATTTGAAGAAATAGAATGGTATATTTCTAAAGAAACAAAAAAAAATAACAACAGACCTCCCAACAATCGGGTTTTTTGAATCCCTAATTTTTGGGGCCAAGTGGACAGATTAGGATCATCTAATTTCATATCTCTGATTTCAAAAGGAAGGGTTGCCACTAGTACAAAAATGTATCGCTGAAAAGCATAGACCAGGGAAAATTCGGCCATGCCTTGACCATAAATGGAAAGGGGTAAAAAAACAGTAGTTAACACCCAACTCAGTGCTACCAAATGAATTTTCAGCCCCTTAAATCCCCTAAAATTCCATTTAAATCCCGGTAAAGGCAAACAATACAACAATACCAACAAAAGCGTAAAAAAAAGAATGATCCAAGAAGAAACGGGTAAGTAAAATCCTAATCCCTCAAAGAGAAAAACACCAAATGCAGTAAATCCTATTAAAAATACAAGCCCCTTAATTATACTGTCTATTTCCTTCCACAAAAATCGGTGAAACTTGATAAAATTATAGGCCAAAAAAGGAGCCAAAAAAAAAATGAATTGATGTGAAAAATGAAAAGGAAGGTCGAAATCCAATGCGGTGATCTGGACTAGGGCCAAAACTGCTAATCCCACATGAAAATTATATTTAATGTAGTTGTGAAAAATTTTACTGATTCTAAACACCAGACAAAAATATCTGTAAACTGTTAATAAGTAAAACTATTGTTCAAAAAAATTGGAGAAATGAACCAAAGAAGGCAAAAATGATGATTATCTATCAACTAATTTTGTTTATATAATTTTATTTATGCAGCCAGACAAATTTGCTTCACGCCATATAGGCCCAAATGAAGATGAAATTTCAAAAATGTTATCGGCACTAGAAGTCGATTCAATCGAGGAGCTGCTGTCTCAAACCCTGCCCGAAGAAATCAGATTAAAACGCCCCCTTGCCTTGCGTGAAGGGATCAGCGAGTACCGTTTTTTGAGTGAATTGAGAGCACTTTCCGATGAAAATCAATTATTCGAAACTTATATCGGTATGGGCTACCACCCCACTATTACTCCTGCGGTCATACAGAGAAATATCCTGGAAAACCCGGGTTGGTATACTGCCTACACACCTTATCAAGCAGAAATAGCGCAGGGTAGATTAGAGGCCCTTTTTAACTTTCAAAGTATGATTTGCGAGCTTACAGGAATGGAGTTAGCCAATGCATCACTCTTGGATGAAGCAACAGCAGTTGCAGAAGCTATGACCATGTGCTATGCGGTGAGGTCGACAGAGCAAAAAAAAGCAGGTGCTAATAAATTATTTGTGTCTCAAGACATACTTCCTCAGTCTAGGGCAGTTCTAAATACCAGAGCTATCCCACTGGGGATTGAGTTGGTGTTGGGAGATATTGCGACCATAGACTTTGACGCCTCCTTTTTTGGGGCCTTTTTCCAATATCCTGGTAAACACGGTAATATCATGGATTTACCCTTTGGTGTGAGTAAAGCCAAAGCTTTTGATCTAAAGACCATTGTGGCAGCGGATCTACTGAGCTTGACCATACTAGAAGCTCCCGGCACCTATGGTGTAGATGTAGTAGTAGGTACTACGCAAAGATTTGGCATACCCTTGGGTTATGGGGGTCCACATGCGGCTTATTTTGCCACAAAATCTGACTATAAAAGAAACATACCCGGACGAATCATTGGGCAAAGCAAAGATCAGGATGAAACTCCTGCGCTTAGGATGGCCCTTCAAACCCGGGAACAGCACATTAAAAGAGACCGTGCCACTTCCAATATCTGTACTGCTCAAGTTTTGTTAGCCGTAATGGCTGGGATGTATGCCGTCTATCACGGTCCCAAAGGCCTTAAAAAAATTGCCAAAAGGATACATTTAAACGCTGCCAAACTCGAAAAAAAATTGGTAGACCTGGGACTCACCCAACTCAACCAATATTATTTTGACACCCTGAGAGTCAAAATCAATGCCGATTCTCTAAGGACAGAGGCAGAGCAAAATGAAATCAATTTCCACTACATCGATGAAGAAACAGTCGGAATTGCTATTAATGAAACCACAGATGAGGTCGCTCTATTGAAAATATTAAATGTATTTGAAGCAGTAGTCCATCAAAAAAATATTACGGGAAAGGTTAAGATCGAAAATCACCGTTATCCCGTTGAGCAGAAGAGAAGCAGCCCCTTTCTCAACCATAAGATTTTTAATTCTTTCCATTCTGAGACAGCAATGATGCGTTATATCAAAAGTCTTGAGCGTAAAGATCTGTCCTTAAACCACTCTATGATTTCTCTGGGCTCATGTACAATGAAACTCAATGCTGCTGCTGAAATGTTACCCCTGAGTTGGCCCAGATGGTCAAGTATTCACCCTTTTGTTCCAAAAGAGCAGGCGAAAGGTTATCACAAAATGCTTCATCGATTGGAAACCCAACTCAGTGAGATTACAGGCTTCCACTCTACCTCTTTACAACCCAACTCTGGTGCCCAAGGAGAGTACTCAGGACTAATGGTCATCCGGGCTTATCATGAGTCAAGAAATGAGGCCCACCGAAATATTTGTTTGATTCCCTCCTCTGCCCACGGAACAAATCCCGCCTCTGCCGTAATGGCAGGAATGAAAGTAGTGGTAGTCAAAACTGATAAATTGGGTAACATCGATTGGGCTGATTTTTCAGAAAAAACAGAAGAACATCGCGATAATTTAGCAGCACTAATGATAACCTATCCCTCTACCCACGGTGTTTTTGAATCAAATATTAAAGATATTAATGGAAAGATTCATGAATGTGGTGGACAAGTCTATATGGATGGTGCTAATATGAACGCACAGGTTGGACTGACCAGTCCTGCTGAAATTGGAGCGGATGTGTGCCACTTGAATTTGCACAAGACATTTGCCATTCCACACGGTGGGGGAGGCCCAGGTGTTGGTCCCATCTGTGTGGCATCACATCTTTCTGATTTCCTACCGCGGCATCTTTTGGTCAAAACGGGAGGAATTGCTTCAAAAGACAGTATTTCGGCGGCTCCCTGGGGATCGGCCCTGGCCTGTTTGATTTCCTATGGATACATCGAAATGCTAGGAGCAAGTGGATTAAAAAAAGCCACGGAAATAGCCATACTTAATGCCAACTACATCAGCAAGCGACTGGAGGGTGCTTATGATATTTTATACACTGGTGATCAAGGGAGAACAGCTCATGAATTGATCATTGACTGTCGTCCTTTTAAAAAGTATGATATTGAGGTGATAGATATTGCCAAACGACTCATGGATTACGGATTTCATGCACCTACTGTATCATTTCCCGTTGCTGGAACCATGATGATCGAACCTACAGAAAGCGAAAACTTGGATGAAATTGACCGATTCTGTGAGGCCATGATTTCCATTAGAATGGAGATCGACTCCGGAGATAAAGCGGGTATCGCACTTCTAAAAAATGCACCTCACACATTATCCATGCTCACTGCAGATGAATGGAACTTCCCCTATTCGAGACAAAGAGCGGCTTACCCCCTTTCTTTTGTTACGGACAACAAATTTTGGCCGTCAGTGAGAAGGCTAGACGAAGCCTTTGGAGATCGTAATTTAATTTGTAGCTGTACTTCCACAAAAGATTACGCAAAAGCTTAATTATCAGTGATTTTAAAGATTTTTTTGTTTAAAATTATGTCTTTACTTTTCTTTTGGGTATCATACACTTTTTATAGTGTCTGTCGATTATCCTCCATAAAGAGGTAGTATTGTATCATAATTATGAGTTACAAAATTACAGGTAGTGGCTGTTATGTTCCAACTGTCATTCAAAAAAACAAAGCTTTCTTAGGTCTCTCCTTTTTAGACAATAGCGGAACCAAATTCGATGTGGACAACGAAACCATCATCGATAAGTTCAACACAATTACTGGAATTAAAGAACGTAAGTACATTCATTCCGAGTTAAAAACCTCGGACATTGCTTATTTTGCAGCCCAAAAAGCCATTGAAGATGCCAATGTGGACCCTGAAACCCTAGATTACATTATTGTTGCCCATAATTTTGGTGATATAAGTGGAGACAGTAAACAAATCGATACCCTACCCAGTTTGGCATCGAGAGTAAAGGCCAAACTTAAAATTAAAAATCCAAAATGTGTCGCTTATGATATCTTGTTTGGATGTCCTGGATGGGTTGAGGCCATGATTCAAGCACATGCATTCATCAAGGCTGGTATGGCCAAAAAGTGTTTGGTCGTAGGATCTGAAGCTCTTTCTAGAGTAGTCGACCTCTATGATAGGGATTCAATGATCTATGCTGATGGAGCTGGAGCCACCATCCTAGAGGAAACTGCCGAAGAAGGTGGAATTTTGTCACACTGCACACTGACGTATGCAGCCGATAATGAGACTGATTTTATTTTTTATGGGAAATCATACAACAGTGAGTGTTTAAAAGGTGATAAATTTATCAAAATGCAAGGTCGAAAGGTCTACGAGTTTGCCTTGAGTCATGTCCCAAAGGCCATGAAACAATGCCTCGATCAAGCCAATGTCGATGTTGAAAATCTAAAAAAAATCTTTATCCATCAAGCCAATAAAAAAATGGATGAAGCCATAGTGAATAGATTTTTGAGACTCTACAAAGAGCCTATGCGTGAGGACATCCTTCCAATGAATATTGAGGAGTTTGGTAACAGTTCTGTTGCAACTGTCCCTACATTATTTGATTTGGTTATCAAACAAAATTATAAAGGTCATTCTTTGAGCAAAGGAGACGTCATTCTTTTTTCCAGTGTGGGTGCGGGAATGA
>CAJWAY010000004.1 GCA_913020685.1 uncultured Flavobacteriaceae bacterium | reverse complement strand
GAATAGTTACCTATAAAACGAACAGGGTCAATTGGTTCAAATGTAGGTCCTGCGGTAATCAATACTTTTTTACCGTAAAGTGGGAGTACAGATTTTAAATCTTCAGTAATTTGACTAATAATTTCCTCTGGTTCCAACATTCTGCCCTTGCCAAATAAACCACTAGCCAAGAATCCTTCACCCACATTCAAGACCTTTTTACCAATTCGTTTTAATTCCTTAATATTTTGCTGATTTGCTGGATGTTCATACATGTCTAAATCCATGGCAGGAGCAATATAGACAGTACAGTTACAAGACAAATAAGTAGCAATAAGTAAGTTGTTACATTTTGAGTGCACCATTGCAGAGATAGTATTGGAAGTTGCAGGTGCAATGAGAAACAAATCTGCCCACTTACCCAATTTCACATGATCGTTCCACACAGGATTATCATGCAATTGCTCTGTAAAAGTTGAATATACAGCATTGTTAGAAAGGGTTGAGAGGGTTAATGGTGTAACAAAATCTTTTGCAGCAGGAGTCATGACAATTTTGACCTCCGCACCTTTGGACCTTAACAATCTAATAATAATTGGTGCTTTGTAAGCGGCTATACCACCGGATATGCCCAGGAGGATTTTTTTTCCGCTCAGAACGCTCATGATTTATATGTTGTTGTCTTCCGTATTTCGATGGTAAATTTTTTCATTCAACCACTCCTCAATTGCAATTGCATGGGGCTTGGGCAAACGCTCGTAAAATTTAGAAACTTCAATTTGCTCTTTGTTTTCGAAAATCTCTTCAAGACTGTCGTTGTGAGTCGCGAACTCATCCAGCTTTTCGTGTAACTCCTTTCTAATATCTAAATTGATTTGATTGGATCTCTTGGCAATTATGGACAAAGCCTCGTAAATATTTTCTGTGGGTGTCTCAATAATTGTTCTATTGTATGTTGCGGTGGAGGCAGGGGCGTTGGAATTTCTGTATTTTGTCATGACAATTTCTAAATTTAGTTTGTAAAGTTATTAATTTCTTTATCAACACTATTAATTTTTTTGGTTAGGTCTTCTTCGAATAAAGTTTCTGGATAATATCTTATAATACTATTATGAATTTGTTTTAGTTCAATCAAACGTTCATATTTTTTTGATTGAATACTATTGATGGCAATTTCGTAAGATGCTAAAAACTTATAATAGAGAGCTTCTTCTCTAAATTTAGAACCGACAAAATCTGCTACAAAATTATCTAGAGATTTAATCGCAGCCCTAAAGTCATAAATTTTATAATATTGTTTAGCTACTTCAAATTCTTTCTTTTCTATTTTATTCTGCAACTCACTAATGAGCTGATTACACTCATCAGTAAACTTGGACTTAGGATAATTATTCATAAATATCTGAAGTTTTTCAATTGCTGTGTTGGTCTCCTCCTGATCTAAACTGAATATTGGAGACATCATGTAATGAGATTTTGCAGCAAAGAAACTAGCTTCCTCAAGTTTTTGAGATTTGGGAAATGATTTGATAAAACTTTCAAATTGATAAGAGGCCAAATAATAATTTTTAGTTTGAAAATAAGAGTCTGCAAAAAAATATACTAATCTCTCTGCCTGTGGCTTTCCACGATAGATTGGAACCAATTGCTCCAAAAGGCGATTGGCTCTTCTGTATTCGCCATTGTTGTAGAATTCTTCAGCCGCTTTATACTTTAAGTTATTGTCATCGCTGTTGAGAATTTTTTGATACTCATTACATGAAACAAGAAAAAATGTGAAAAACGTTAAAAAGAGAAAGAGGTTAAACTTCTTATACATGGCGCGAAATTAATAAATTATTTACAGTTTTGATCAATTATTCAAAACGATAAAGCTCTCAAATTCGTCTAGGATTGGGGGGTTTGAATGGGCATAACCTTTTTTAACTCCTTTTTCAGTTGTAGGGTCAACTCTTTGGAGGAAGGAATTAGTGGAAGTCTTAAATTATTTTCACATAGACCTAAAGTCTCCATCAAAACTTTTATTCCAGTTGGATTTCCCTCAAGATATATCATTCTTATTAAATCCAATAATTGATATTGTATTAAATAGGCTTTGACAACATTTCTTGAAAGACCCTCCTTAATGATTCTTGAATATTGTTCTGGTATAGCATTCCCAATGACTGAAATTACCCCTTTGGCACCTGCCAAGATCATAGGCAGGGACATTTCATCATCGCCAGATAAAATAGAGAAATTAGGAGGGCATAGTTTCATCAAGGTTAGGGCTTGTTGAAAGTCCCCGGATGCTTCTTTTAACGCAACAATATTGTCAAAATCTTCAGCCAAGCGTAAAACCGTTTCAGGGGCAATATTAACGCCTGTTCTGGATGGTACGTTGTAAAGGATTACAGGAAGATTGGAATTATTTGCTATGGTTTTAAAATGCTGATAAAGTCCTTCTTGATTGGGTTTGTTATAATAGGGGGTTACTGAAAGAAGTGCAGTAAAAGACGATAAATTAAACCAATCAAACATACCTAAGAGCTCCTGAGTATTGTTACCTCCCAAGCCAAGTACTAAGGGCAATCGATCAGAATTAACTTCAATGATTTTTTCTACCAGTGCAATTTTTTCTGATTTTGTAAGAGTAGCCGTCTCTGCAGTGGTACCCAATACCACCAGAAAATCAATACCTCCATTAATAAGATGATTTACTATTATCGGAATAGCATCAAAATCAATGCTACCATCTGCTTTGAATGGAGTAATCATTGCAACGCCATGTCCTTGGATTTCTCTCATTTTTTATTTGTGAAAAATATTTCTAAATATTTGATGCACTCAGTTATAAAAATATCAATATTTTGTGCATCAACTTCAATAATCAAATCGTTTAATGCATGATCAACACTATTGAGGCCTACACTAAGATTTTTGTTAGATTTTGCACTTAAATATTTAAGGTTAATATCATCTCTGCTGTAAAAATTTATCAAAACATCAGAATTCTCATTACAAAAATCAAGTAATACTCCATTTAACAATCCAAAACTTGAAATATTTTTGGCGGAACAACTGTTATCATGATTAGCTTCATTGATTTGATCTGGGGATTGAAAAAAAGTCAATACCCTCAAATTTTTTCTTGGAATATTAAAATGGTTACCGATTTTTTTAAAATGTTCTTTATCAATTCCAAGTCTATGGTCAAGAATGACAGATATTTTATTTAGTTTTTTTGAACTCCATTTAAGGTCTGCTAAGGAATTTTGTTTAATTATTTTTCTATAAATTCGACTTAGAAGTACTCTTCTCAACCAATTAGTCATCAACAAAATTAACTATTAAGAAAATTCAAGAATTAAAAATTTTTTTATATCAATTTATAATGTAAAATGTTATAAATCAAACAAACCACTAAATTAAACCTTAATCATGTTAAAGAAAGTGGATTCATCAATGATTGGGATTCCTAATCTTTCAGCTTTATTTTTTTTACTGGGCCCCATCCCCTCTCCCGCCAACAAATAATTAGTTTTGGCAGAAATGGAAGCCACTACCGTTCCTCCCATGGATTCAATTATTTGCTTTAAGTTTTCTCTGGAAATAGTTTGAAACACACCTGAAATGACAAATTTTTGATCCTCCAACACATTATTTACTGTCGACTGTTGTTGCTCGTATTCAAAAGCTACACCTTGCTTTATCAGCCGTTCAATGAGTAAAATATTTCTATCGTCTTTGAAATAATCCAATAAACTATCTGCGATTCGATCCCCAATCTCGTCTAGTTCAATTAATTCTTCACGACTGGCCTGTCTGATTGAGTCAATTGAAGAAAAAGCCTTCACCAACTTTTTGGCAACAGTTTCACCTATGTATCTTATTCCCAAACCAAAAAGTACTTTTTCAAAGGGTTTATTTTTAGAAGCCTCAATACTGAGAAGCAAATTATCTACAGATTTATCAGCCATCCGTTCCAAGTTAAGTAACTCATTCCTTTTCAAATTGTATAAATCGGCAATATTGGAGATCAAATGATTCTCATATAGTAACATTACGGTTTCTTTACCCAACCCATCAATATCCATAGCCTTTCGGGAGATGAAATGTTGAATTTTACTCACAATTTGTATTGGACAGCCGAACTGATTCTTACAATAGTGTTGTGCTTCACCCTCCTCTTTCACTAACTCGTATTGACACTCAGGACAGAGGGTAATAAAAGTTATTTCAGCAGACTTAGGTGGACGATTTTCTTCAGCAACTCCTACGATCTTAGGAATGATTTCTCCTCCTTTTTCAACATATACAAAGTCCCCTATTCTCAAGTCCAGCTTTTCAATTTGATCAGCATTGTGCAGTGAGGCTCTTTTAACGGTAGTTCCGGACAAGAGTACTGGACTCAAATTGGCCACAGGTGTTATGGCACCGGTTCGGCCAACTTGGTAACTAACAGACTCCAGCTGAGTCAATGCCTGCTCTGCCTTAAACTTATAAGCGATAGCCCAACGAGGAGATTTGGCTGTATATCCCAAGCGATTCTGTTGGTTAAAACTATTTATCTTGATGACTACACCATCGATTTCGTAAGACAAGTCCAACCTATTTTGATTCCAGTGATCCAAATAACGAAAGACCTCTTCTACAGTCGCGGCCAAAATTGATGTCTCCGGAACTTTAAAACCCCACGACCGGGCTTTTTCCAATGCAGCTATTTGCGAATCCACACCCAAATCCTCTCCAGCCAATGCATATAAAAAACACTCCAAAGGTCTTTCTGCAACCAATTTGCTGTCCTGAAGCTTGAGCGATCCCGAAGCAGTATTCCTCGGGTTCATAAAAGGCTCTTCACCCGACCTGATTCGCTGTTGGTTAATAAGTTTAAAACCTTCGAGAGGCAGAATAATTTCACCTCTGATTTCAACAAAATCGGGATAATCCCCTTTCAATTTCAGAGGAATGGTTGGAATTGTCCTTAAATTCAGTGAAACATCATCACCATGACCTCCATCGCCTCTAGTTAGACCTCTTAAAAATTTCCCCTCTTCGTAGGTTAGACTAATCGATGCACCATCGTATTTCAACTCGCAGGTAAATTCAAATTTTTCGTCCCCTAATACCTTTTGTACGCGCCCTACCCATTGCAAGAGCTCCTCTTTCGAATAAGTGTTGGAAAGGGAGTACATCGGATAACGGTGGGCTTGTGTTTTAAAATTTTTGGTCACTCCCCCTCCGACGCGCTGAGTAGGAGAATTGGGGTCAAAGAATTCTGGATATTGAAGCTCCAAATCCTGAAGAGTTTTCAGCAATTGATCAAATTCAAAATCAGTGATCTTGGGTGCATCCAAAATATAATATAAGTAATTGTGCTCATGCAAGGCATCCCTTAGTCGCTTAATTTTTTCCTTGATCACCATTTATGATTTCACTGCTTTAAGCATTCTTTCTTTCCCAAAAATATCATTTCTAACATCAATATCCTTAAAAGTTTTACTTTTAATAAAAGTCAATAAGTTTTCCCAAAATTTAGGATTGATTTCAAGGTATAGGCATCCATTACGATTAAGACTGTGCTGGGCAAGTGTAACAATTTTTTTGTAGAAGTAAAGAGGTTCTTCTTTGGGAGTAAAAAGTGCTAAATGGGGTTCGTACTCCAAAACATTGGGCAGAATTTCACTCTTCTCACCAGGGTCAATATAAGGTGGATTTGAAATAATTAGATCTAATGGTTTATTCCAAACCTCCAAAACTGCCATATCCTTTTGAATAAAATCTATTTCCACCTGGTGGTTGATGGCATTTTTTTTTGCAATCTCAAGTGCGGTCTTTGATACATCCAGCGCCTCAATTTTAAACTTACTGTGCTCTTTTGCTAAACTAATTGCAATACACCCACTACCGGTTCCTAATTCCAATACCTTGGTATAATTTTTAGCATCATCAAAATCGTTTAACACCCAATTCACTAATTGCTCGGTCTCAGGACGAGGAATCAGAACCTCGTTGTTCACAAAAAATTTCCTACCATAGAAATAACATTCGTTAATTATGTATTGAATTGGTTTGAACTTTTTTAATTCATTCAGTGCAAAAAATAATTTTTGAAGCTCTTGTTGGTTAAGTTTATAGCTAGGGTTTAAAACAGAGAAAGTTGGTGACCATTGAAAATAAAAATCAGTTAAGCGACGAAAAAATGCAGAGATTTCGGATTTTGTATAATGATCCGACAAAGAAATAGTAAAATGGTTTTTGAATTCATTCAACAGCATACATAAAATTAACACAATCATTTTTGACTAAATTTGACTTATTAATTTTATTATCACCAAAAAATGAATGATGCCGCTTTTATGGAACGTTGTCTTTTTCTTGCTAAAAAGGGTTTAGGAAACACCTATCCTAATCCTCTAGTTGGTTGTGTCATTGTTTTTGATGGTAAAATAATCGCTGAGGGCTGGCACAAAAAAGCAGGTGGTAATCACGCTGAAAGGGAGGCTATTTTGAATATTAGAGATCAATCTTTACTATCAAAAAGTTCATTATATGTAAATTTAGAACCCTGCGATCATTATGGAAAAACCCCTCCCTGTACAGATCTAATATTAGAAATGAAAATTCCAAGGGTGATAATCGGATGTCTTGATCAAAACAAAAGAGTATCAGGTAAAGGATTAAAAAAACTTAAACAAGCTGGGTGTGACGTAAAAATTGGTTTACTAGAATCTAAGTGTCAAAAACTTAACCGTCGATTTTTCAGTTTCCACTTAAAAAAACGTCCATATGTAATATTGAAATGGGCCGAAAGTCAAGACGGTTTTATCGCTCCAAAAGAAAATCAGAAAAAATACTGGTTGACTAATACTCTATCGAAACAACTCGTCCACCAGTGGAGAAGTCAAGAGCAATCCATTATGATTGGACTACAAACAGTGCTTAATGACAATCCAAAATTGGATACTCGCCTATGGAATGGTAAAAATCCCGTTTCCATTGTAATTGATCCCTACCAAAAATTAACTAAAATTGATGGGAATTTTAATTTAATGAAGAATAAGTTTATCACCATTAAAAATGAAAACAGGAATAAAAATAAAGATCAACTTTCAATTAAACCCCAAGAAATTTTGGATCAGCTTTTTAACAATAGTTTACAATCCGTAATTATTGAAGGAGGAACCAAAACACTTCAAAATTTTATTGATGCTGAACTTTGGGATGAAGCAAGAATTTTCGTAACCAAAGAAAAATTAATGTCAGGATTAAAAGGACCAGTATTTAAAAAAAATGCTAATTACAACTCATCAAAAATTTTAGAAGACACACTTCTAACCTACCATAAAGATTCAATAATCTCCAACAACTTCTGAGGGCACCTTACTGGTTTGTTGATTTCAATATTTAAAAAAGCAAGTGTAGTAGAACCATTTGCTATTTCCTTTTTCAAGGCGTTCATGATGATGTAATCAATTTTAATACTCGCTTTTGGTATCTGATTTACAAATAATTTTATTGAAAGTGGATCATCAAAAAAAGCAGGAGATTTAAAATTAATTTGAAAAGAAACAACAGGCATGACTACCCCCTGTCGCTCAAGAGCTGAATATGAAAATCCTATTTTGTTGAGCCATTCAATTCGAGCCATTTCGAAATAATTGAGATAATTGCTGTGGTGTGCAAATCCCATTTGATCCGTTTCATTATATCTAACTCTAAAAACTTCTGAAATGTAGTTTATCAACTAAAAGTTATTTAATTAAAAATTGCAAGGTTTGATCCGTTCATAATTTCAAAAAAAAAAATTAAAAAATCAACCCAAAAAAAAGTTTTTTTTTAGATTTTTATTTCAATATTTGTAAGGTTGTGTTCTGATCTCATACCTAAAAGAATTAGATCAAAAATAACCACATTTTAAAAACTTGAATGGAGGCATCTGCTGAAAAAATTTGGAATAATTGTTTGGTTTTTATCAAAGACAATATCCAGCAACAAGCCTTTAAAACTTGGTTTGAACCGATCACCCCTCTTAAAATAACTGAAAACTCATTGAGCATTCAAGTTCCGAGTAAATTTTTTTATGAGTGGCTTGAGGAGCATTATGTCAAAATTCTAAAAGTAGCATTGACTCGTGAATTGGGAGATGAGGCCCGTTTGATATACACAATTAAGATGGAAAATACTTTTGGAAACAAAGCCCCCTTTACAGAAAGTATTCCCAGCAGTAACCAATCCGGTGTTAACGCTCAAAAAGTTGATGCTCCACTTCAGACATATTCAAGTGAACTGAAAAACCCTTTTGTAATTCCAGGGATCCGAAATCTTCAAATAGAATCCCAACTCAATCCAAATTATAATTTTGAAAATTTCTTAGAGGGTGATTCTAACCGACTGGCCCGATCTGCTGGATTGGCAGTCTCCAACAAACCCGGAGGAACTTCTTTCAACCCTTTAATGATTTTTGGTGGTGTTGGTCTAGGTAAAACACACCTTGCGCATGCAATAGGAGTTCAAATTAAAAATAAATACCCTGACAAAACAGTGCTATATATTTCTGCTGAAAAATTTACTCAACAATATATAGAGTCTGTAAAGAAAAACTCTCGTAATGATTTTATTCACTTCTATCAGGTAATTGATATCCTGATTATTGATGATGTTCAATTTTTCTCTGGCAAAACTGGAACACAAGACGTGTTCTTCCATATATTTAATCATTTGCATCAAAACGGAAAACAGGTAATTGTCACCTCTGATAAACCACCTGTCGATATGCAAGATATTGAACAGCGTTTGCTTTCTAGATTTAAGTGGGGGCTATCAGCCGAGCTACAAACCCCTGATTTGGAAACTAGAATATCTATTCTTAAAAATAAGTTGTTCAGAGATGGCGTTACCATCGATTATAATATAGTAGAGTATGTTGCTAAAAATATTAAAACCAATGTCAGGGAGTTAGAAGGGGCTATAATTTCATTAATTGCTCAATCTTCTTTCAACAGAGTCGATATTGACCTTAATTTAGCTAAAGAGATTGTAAATAAATTTGTGAAAAACACCAAACGAGAGGTGTCGATCGATTACATCCAAAAAGTAGTTTCGGAATATTTTCAAATGGATGTTGCAACCCTTCAGTCCAAAACCAGAAAAAGACACATTGTTCAAGCTCGGCAACTAGCAATGTATTTTGCTAAAAAATATACAAAGGCTTCGCTTGCGAGCATTGGTTCACAGATTGGTAAAAGAGATCATGCTACTGTGCTACATGCATGCAAAACGGTCGATAATTTGAGCTTTACAGACAAACAATTCAGGAAGTATGTTGAGGACCTCAACCAAAAACTTTCTCTCTAACTCTTGAAGTGAAAACATCAATTTTAATGTTATGCTTGGGAAAAATATGTTGTTCTCCCCTGGCAGAGAGTATTTTAAAGAAAAAATTACTCCAAGATCGTTTTAGAGTTTACTCCGCAGGAACTGCAGGATATCTCTTCAGTTATTTACCCTACCAGAGAGGTATTGAGGTAGCCGAAAATAATGGTATTGATATCCGCCATCAAAAGACAAGAAAATTCTACCAAGATGATTTTTATCTCTTTGATAAAATCTTTGACATGGATCGTAGCGAGCTTACCAAGATCAGAAAAATGGACCTTACCTCAGATCATAAAAGGAAGGTCGCTATGCTATTAGAAAATGATGAAGTTCCCAATCCATATTATGGGAATGAAGATAGCTTTAAAAAGGTTTTTGAGCTGATCGATGAAGCCTGTGATCAATTGAGCGATGAACTTCAAAAACCACAGTCATGATCCCCACCTTGTATCTTATTCCCAGTCCTCTTGGTGAAACGTTTCAGGAGGAAAATTTTTCAATTGAAATTAAATCTACCATTGAAAAACTAGATTATTTCATTGTAGAAAATGAAAAAAAGGCACGAGGATTCATTAAGAAGATTGCCCCAGAAAAACTAAATTCTGATCTAAAACTTTTTCCACTTAACAAATATACACTTCAAGCAGAAATGGAAAACTATTTAAATCCCTGTTTAAAAGGAAATGACATAGGATTGATTTCAGATGCCGGTTGCCCAGGAATTGCCGACCCTGGTGCAGTAATTGCTCAAAAGGCTTATTTAATGAACATCAGAGTAAAACCCTTGGTTGGTCCTTCCTCTATCCTTTTGGCCATGATGAGCTCTGGACTCAATGGTCAAAACTTTGCCTTTAACGGATATCTTCCCATCCATAAAAAAGAACGCAAAAAAGCTATAAAAACCTTAGAAAAAAGATCACATAAATTAGATCAAAGTCAAATCTTTATGGAAACCCCCTATCGAAATGAAAAACTTTTGGAAGATTTAAAACGTATTCTGGATAGCAAAACAAACCTTTGTATTGCATACGATCTTACGCAGTCTGGTGAGTTTATCAAAACATTAGACATAGGCCAGTGGAAGAAGAAACATATAAGTTTTCATAAAAAACCGGCCATTTTTATTATTCACAAGCAAGGTTAACGGTAAACCCGATTGTGGTCAAGCCAATTGGTATATATTTTTTTATTTTTATTGTGCTCACTGCCGTTTTTGGCAAATAAATGGTATCCTGGTTTCTTAGGATTGGCTACAAAATATAAATAGGAATGTTGCTCAGCACCCAAAACAGCATTGATAGATGAGATATCGGGCATAGAAATTGGACCAGGTGGTAATCCATTGTAAAGATAAGTATTGTATGGTGAATTAATTGTCAAGTCTTTATATAGAACACGTTTGATTATTGTATCAAAGTTGTTATGTTTGAGTTTCATTGCATATATGACTGTTGGGTCAGCCTGTAATATCATTTTTCTTTTTAATCGATTTATATAAACTCCAGCTACACGCTTACGCTCATCTATCTTTTGGGTTTCCCTCTGGACAATGGCAGCAAGACTTATCACATCCAAAGGTTGTAAACCCAACTCAGCAGCCTTGCTTCTTCTGCTATCAGACCAAAACTTTTGGTAAGATTTCCACATTTTGTGTCTAAAATTTTCGGCAGTTGTATTCCAAAAAAAATCATAACTATTTGGTAAATACATTCCCAATGCATTTTCTTTAGAAAATCCATTTGCGGCTAAAAACTTTGGATCCAAAAAAACTTTAAGTAAAGAAACACTATCAGGAGCGATTTGTTGTGCAATCCTTCCCGCCAAATTCTCTATGCGTTCCTGATTATTAAAAGTTACCCTCACCGTCATACTTTTTCCACGGAGTGTGTTAATGATTTCATTGTTATTACTTCCCTTAAAAATCAAAAATTTACCTGATTTAACTCGTTTACTATAGCCTTTTTTTTCGGCAGCAATTCTAAAACTTGAAATGGATTTTAAAAGTGGTGTGATAGAAGTCATTAAATCACTAAATTCGTCACCTTCACTAATGTATACATATACTTTTGAATCATCGAAGACGGTGTTGTCCAAAAAGAAAGTTTCAGCAAATAGGTAAACAAAATATATACCAAAGGCCAGTCCCATTGATACTATAATGGTAAATATTTTATTTCGATATTTCAAACAATCAGTTTTTGATAAATACTTTCGTCATGGTACTCTCCTTCATAAAAATTCCAATCCTTCTTTTTTCCAACAAAACAATACCCCCTATTTTCAAAAAGTTGAATACTGATTTTATTTTCAACGGCAATGTGGGCATAGAGCTGATGCAATTGTAAATGCTTTCTTGCATAATTACCAATCAAATCCAATGCTGCTCCACCATATCCTTTTCTATGATCTAGTTTTCGGACGACCAATCCTACCCCTGCCCTGTGATGCAGAGGCTCAAAGTCAAATAAATCAATAAAGCCAACAGCAATGTCCTTAATAGTACTGATGGTAAACTTGATTTGACGGGCTTCAAAAATATCTTTGTGAGAATTTGCAATATAATTTTGAAGCAAATCCTTTGAGTATGGCTGAGTTCGATTGGAATATTTCCACAACTCAACATCGTTCTCCAAATCGAAAAGGAGTTCAATATCGCGGGGTTCTAAAGCCCTTAAACTTATGAGTTTATTTTCAAGTCGAATCATTAAGTATTTAAATTACCAGAAAAAACAAAGACTGCAGGGCCAGTAAGTTTAATGTTTTTGTATTGGCCCAAATTTTGGGTAAATGAGACTTGCAAGCTCCCACCCAAAGCATTAATGTTTAGAAAATTTAGAGTAGTTAATTTAGAAAAATGAGCCGAAATGGCTGCAGCAACTGCTCCAGTTCCACAAGCAAGGGTTTCGTCTTCTACTCCTCGTTCATAGGTTCTGATATTGAATTCATTTTCGTTTACTTTTTCAACAAAATTTATATTCGACCCAGTCTCAAAATAAGGAGCTCCATATCGAATGGCAGCCCCTTGAGATTTTACATCAACAGAAGACAGCTGATCAACAAATTCAACATGGTGAGGTGAACCTGTGTCCATAAATATGGCTGAGTCCATTTTTTCAATTTTCAATACATCTCCCATCTCAATACAGATCAAGTCATCTGAGGTAACTGATCCCTTAATTATTCCATCAGAGGTTTCAAAAGTTCCTTGATTATCGATAATTTGATATTTTTTAGCAAAGGCAAATAAACACCTGCTACCATTACCACAAAGGCTACCAAGACGGCCATTGGCGTTGAAATACAGCATTTTAAAATCCGATCGTTTGGAAGCTCTCAACAAGATCAATCCATCAGCACCAATTCCATAATGACGATCACAGATATTTTTGACTAAATTGTAGTCATGGTCAGGAAAACTCTCTTTACGATCATCAAGGATGATAAAATCATTCCCAGCACCTTGGTATTTTTCAAACAGAAAATTCATATACCAAATTTAGGGAAAATTTAACCGTGATTGAATCTGTTAAATAGTCGTTAAATCAATAATGAAAAAAGAATAGAATTTTTAATTTTGTTTCAAAGAAAAAAAATGAAAATGAAATCTACATTAAAAACCTTAATGATCGCAGCGTTAAGTGCTCTAGTCACTTCAGCCGCCTATGATTATTTCTCGAATGAGAAAATTGAAGTTGTAGAAAATGAAAAACTTAGCTTAATTCCAACCACCTACAGTTTCAAAACAAACAGCATAGCTGCTGAAATGACTGATTTTACCAAATCAGCAGAGAAAACTGTTAACGCAGTGGTTCACGTAAAAAACACAAGCATCCAAAAAAGCAACATGTCCAGTTGGTTAAGAAATTTTTATGGAGATGACTTTGATGAAAAGAGAATCGGCACTGGATCAGGTGTGATTGTTTCCCCTGATGGACTCATAATCACTAATTATCACGTGATAGAGGATGCAACTGATATTGAGGTTACTTCCAACAAAAACAAAACCTACACAGCAGAGGTTATTGGAACTGACCAAAGTACAGATTTGGCCGTTTTAAAAATTAAAACCAATGAATCGTTACCATTTATTCCTTTTGGAGACTCTGAATCGGCTCGTATTGGAGAATGGGTGCTGGCTGTAGGAAATCCCTTCAACCTCAATTCTACTGTAACTGCTGGTATCATTAGCGCCAAGTCAAGAGACCTAAATGATAGGGACAGTAAAAATCAATCCTTTATACAAACCGATGCAGCCGTTAATATGGGAAACAGCGGAGGTGCACTGGTCAATACAGACGGTGAATTAATAGGAATCAATACAGCCATTTCTTCAATCACTGGAGGTTTTGTTGGTTATTCCTTTGCTGTGCCCAGTAATATTGTCAGAAAAGTATTTGAAGATTTGATCGAATATGGAAATGTTCAAAAAGGCTTATTAGGCGTTTCCGGTAGTGCCCTCAATGCCGAATTGGCTGAAAAGTTTGATGTGAAAGAAACACAAGGGTTTTTGATTAGTAATGTTATTGAAGGAATGGGTGCTTCCGATGCCGGTTTGCAAAGCGGTGATATAATTAAAAAGGTTGACGAGGTAAAGATCAATACCTTTTCCGATTTAACAGGTTATCTCTCAACTAAAAGACCGGGTGAGAAAGTTGAGGTAAGTTACAGTAGAGAAAACTTAAATAATAAAATCATCGTAACATTAAAAAAAACAAATACTACTGAATTTTTAGGGATGTATCTTACCAACATTAATTCAGAACAAAAGGAATACTTTGGTTTGGATCAAGGGGTAATTATTAAAGAATTGATGAATCGCCGTCTTTATCGTTATGGAATTGATGATGGCTTTATATTGTTAGAAATTAACAACAAAAAAATAAAAGATGTATCAGATATTGATGCTTTTAATGTGAATAACCTCAACAGTATATTGTTTTTAAAACCCAACGGAGAAAAAGAAAGAATCATTTTTGAATAAACATATATTTAAGCTTAACTTAAGAGCTGTCATTTGATAGCTCTTTTTTATTTCCATCAATTGGAATAGCATTTAAGCGGATATGTATTTCAAAAAACTTTCTAGATGGATATTTATAATATTTCATAGATATCCTAAAACTTTAGCGAAACAAAGATTTAAAGTTATCAAAAGTTTTGATAAATTCTTATTTTATAAAATCTTTGTATTGTATGAGAATAGATATCATTACACTTTTTCCTGAGTTGCTGGACAGTCCATTTGAGGCATCCATTCTAAAACGTGCAATTAAAGCCAAAAAAGCAGTTATCAATTTTCACACCTTAAGAGATTACGCATATAACAAAAACAAACAAGTTGACGATTATCCTTTTGGTGGTGGAGCAGGAATGGTTTTGAAAATTGAACCAATAGACCTTTGTATCAGGCAACTCAAAAAAGAGAGGACTTATGACGAAGTCATTTATCTTACCCCTGACGGTGATCAACTCAATCAAAGTATGTCCAATAATCTTTCCACCAAAAAAAACATAATAATCCTTTGTGGACATTATAAAGGTGTTGACCAACGTGTAAGGGATCACTTGATCACACGAGAAATTTCGATTGGTGATTTTGTGCTTTCAGGAGGAGAATTGGCAGCAGCGGTATTATGTGATAGCATCATCAGACTAATTCCTGGCGTTTTGGGGGACGAGTCCTCTGCTCTTACCGACAGCTATCAAGACGGACTGCTTGCCCCACCCATCTATACTCGACCGGCTAACTATAAAGGTTGGGAAGTTCCTAAAATACTAACTTCAGGAAATACCCCCGAAGTAGAAAAATGGAGAGAATCACAAGCCCTTGAAAAAACAAAAAAAACAAGACCAGACTTAATGGAAGATCCCGGTTGATTTTTTATAGTAGTTAATCAACGGATGTAAGTTGTTTAAATCAAAAATAGTCTTAAATTTGCACACGTTAATTGCATATCGGACATCAAGCTCGAATCAATCAATTTAAATTTAATGGAAGCACTTGTAAATTTTGTTGAAAATGAATTTATTCCGAAAAAAGACTTCCCAGAATTTTCTTCTGGGGATACAATTACAGTCTATTATGAAATACGTGAAGGAGACAAAGTAAGAACTCAGTTCTTCAAGGGTGTTGTCATCCAAATAAAAGGCCATGGTCTTTCCAAGTCATTTACAATCCGTAAAATGTCAGGAACCGTTGGAGTAGAAAGAATTTTTCCTCTAAATCTACCAACCATTAAAAAAATTGAAATCAACAAAAAAGGGAAAGTCAGACGCTCAAGAATTTATTACTTCAAAAAATTGAGAGGTAAAAAAGCCCGAATTAAAGAGCAATAGAATAATCAAACCGCTTCAAAGCGGTTTTTTTGTACGACAAAATCAAAAACATTATTAATACTATCATGATCCTTCATTATATTTGTCCAACCTAAATTGAAATTTAAATGTCAAAAATTGTTGTCGAGCAGCCGGTCGTAGAGATCGATGGTGACGAAATGACCAGAATTATTTGGAAATTTATCAAAGAACAATTAATTCTTCCCTACTTAGATATTAAACTTCTATACTATGACCTTGGTATGGAGTCAAGAGATAAAACAGAGGATCAGATTACAATAGATGCAGCAGAAGCAATCAAAAAATATAAAGTAGGAATCAAATGTGCTACAATTACTCCCGATGAAGGTCGTGTAGAAGAGTTTGGACTTAAAAAAATGTACCGCTCTCCCAATGGAACCATAAGAAATATTGTGGGTGGAACAGTATTTAGAGAACCAATAATAATGAAAAATGTACCACGTTATGTTCAGGGATGGACCAAACCTATTTGCATTGGAAGACACGCTTTTGGTGATCAGTACAAAGCCACAGATGCTATGATAACTGGAAAGGGAAAGCTCACCATGACATTTACACCTGAAGATGGAAGTGAAGCAACCACATGGGAGGTTTATCACTTTCAAGAAAACGGTGTCGCCATGAGTATGTATAACATTGAATCCTCAATTTTTGGATTTGCAAGATCTTGCATGAATAGGGCTCTTGACAAAGGTTGGCCACTTTACCTATCGACCAAAAATACGATCATGAAAGTTTATGATGGACGATTTAAAGACATTTTTCAAGAAGTATATGACAACGAATTCGAAGAAAAATTTAAAGTTGCGGGCATTACCTATGAACACCGATTAATAGATGACATGGTAGCTGCAGCCATGAAATGGAGCGGTGGATTTGTTTGGGCTTGTAAAAATTATGATGGAGATGTTCAATCTGATACAGTTGCACAAGGTTTTGGTTCTTTGGGTCTTATGACCTCTACCTTGGTTACCCCTGACGGGGAAGTTATGGAAGCTGAAGCGGCACATGGAACCGTTACGCGTCACTACAGACAATACAAAATGGGAAAAGAAACCTCAACAAATCCCATAGCTTCTATTTTTGCATGGACAAGAGGGTTGCAACACAGAGGAAAACTAGACAATAATCAATCGCTTATTGACTTTTGCCAGACTTTAGAAGCCGTTTGTATTGAGACCATTGAAAGTGGAAAAATGACTAAGGATTTGGCCTTGCTAATTCACAAAGAAAATCTCAATGATACTCACTACTTGACTACTCAAAAATTTCTTGATGCGATTAAAGAAAACCTGGACCTTAAACTGGATTAAACACTCGATTTTATCTTTCACTTGAGGTTGATGGATTCGATTATAAAATTTCTTTTAACTAATCAGAATGCTAAAATCAACCATTAGATTAATACTTAAGATTTCTAGAGTTTAAATAAACATATAATTTATTACATTTTACAACAATTTAAATTGAGAATTTATTTTTTAAAAATTGACTTATTAGTTTCGATTTATGAAGTTTGAAAAAATAACAGAAAAAGACTCAATCTACAATTCACTGGAGACAAAATCAACAAAAGAACTTTTGTCCGGAATCCATCATGAAGACAAAGTGGCAGTATTGGCTGTGGGGGAAGCTCTAGATAAAATCGAATCCTTAATCAATAATTTAGTACCAAGGATGAAAAACAGTGGAAGATTGTTCTACATAGGTGCAGGAACAAGTGGAAGGTTAGGCGTGTTAGATGCTTCGGAGTGTCCGCCTACCTTTGGAACAAATCCAGAAATGATAAAGGGGATAATCGCGGGAGGAATAGATGCGCTACATCAATCCATCGAAAATGCTGAAGACGACCCCGCACAGGGATGGAAAGATATAAAACAACACCAGCCCGATCAAAATGATTTTGTCATTGGGATTGCCGCTTCTGGAACAACACCCTATGTGGTGGGGGCACTTCAAAGATGTCAGGAAAATGGTATTGCTACCGGTTGCATTACTTGCAACCCAAATAGCCCAATTACACAACATGCAGATTTTCCCATCGAAGTTATAGTAGGGCCCGAATTTGTTACAGGAAGCTCTAGAATGAAAGCTGGAACAGTCCAAAAATTAATTCTAAATATGATTACTACTTCAAGTATGATCAAACTAGGAAGAGTCAAAGGCAATAAAATGATTGACATTCAAATGACCAATGTCAAGCTAATCGATCGGGCGACTAGAATTCTTATGGAGGAATTGGATATTGATAATGAATCTGCTGCTGCTTTACTTGATAAGTATAAAAGCATAAGAGCAGCCATAAAAAATTACCCATGAATAGTCAAAAATTAAAAAAAGGGCTTCTCAAAATGGGAACTTTTATTATACTCTGTTTTATTGCTCCCGTTTTGGTCTTCCAAGCATTTAAAAATCAAGAGCATCCTTTTTACTGGCCTATCCTCGCCCTGGGAGTAGGATTGTGTATCACTGCAATCGTTTACGGTTTTTGGGCCATCAAAATATTACTTGATGGTCTGCTAGGTAATAAAAAAACTAAGCCCTTTTAAAAATTGTATCACTCGGGGGAGTAAACTATATTTGCAGTGATTTACAATATATGATTCAAATAAAATTTCCAGATGCATCTGTAAGAAGATTTGAAAGTGGAATTACCGTGCTCGAGGTTGCCAAAAACATCAGTGAGGGACTGGCACGTAACGTCCTATCTGCAAAGTTTAATCAAGAAATTGTTGAGGGATCCACCCCTTTGTTTGAAGATGGACACTTACAATTGTTTACTTGGAATGACCAACAAGGGAAAGATGCCTTTTGGCATTCTTCAGCACATTTATTGGCACAAGCTATTCTCTCCCTCTACCCCAAAGCAAAACTAACTATCGGACCTGCCATCGAAAATGGATTTTATTATGATGTAGATTTCGGAGATCACTCAATCACTGAAAAAGAATTCATAAATATTGAAAATAAAATTTTGGATTTTGCAAAACAAAAATTTGAATTCAAAATGAGATCCTCTTCCAAAAAAGAGGCGCTTGATTTTTATCATAAAAATGAAAATCAATATAAAATTGAACTGATTGAAAATTTACAGGATGGTACCATCACTTTCTGTGATCATGGCGATTTTACTGACTTATGTAAGGGAGGGCACATACCTCATACTGGGTTCATAAAAGCTGTTAAGCTTTTAAATGTAGCAGGAGCCTATTGGAGAGGGGATGAAAATAATAAACAGCTGACACGTATCTATGGCATTTCTTTTCCCAAACAAAAAGGATTGACCGAATACCTTGAACTCTTAGAAGAAGCCAAAAAGCGGGACCACAGAAGACTGGGAAAAGAACTGGAGTTGTTTACCTTTTCACAAAAAGTGGGACAGGGCTTACCCTTATGGTTGCCCAAAGGTGCTGCCCTTAGAGAACGGCTAGAAGATTTTCTTAAAGATGCTCAAAAGAAAGCAGGATATGAACAGGTGATTTCTCCTCACATTGGAAACAAGGAGCTTTACATGACCTCTGGACACTATGAAAAATATGGTGAAGACAGTTTTCAACCTATTGAGACTCCTACAGAAGGTGAAACTTTTTTGCTCAAACCCATGAACTGTCCCCACCACTGCGAAATATATAACTCGAGTCCCTGGAGCTATAAAGAATTACCCAAACGATATGCAGAGTTTGGAACCGTTTACCGTTATGAGCAAAGTGGAGAACTTCACGGGCTCACTAGGGTCAGGGGCTTTACCCAAGACGATGCTCATATATTTTGTACCCCGGAACAGTTGGATCAAGAATTCAAAAATGTAATTGATCTTGTTTTATATGTTTTCGGATCATTGGGCTTTGATAAATTTCAAGCTCAAGTCTCTATAAGAGACTTGAAAAAACCAGAAAAATACATTGGAAACCCAAAAAATTGGGAGAAAGCTGAGAAAGCAATAATTGAAGCCGCTCAGAAAAAGAATTTGGACTTTATAATCGAAGAAGGAGAAGCAGCATTTTATGGTCCTAAACTTGATTTTATGGTCAAAGACGCTTTAGGAAGAAGATGGCAATTGGGAACCATACAGGTTGATTATAATCTTCCGGAAAGGTTTGAACTTACCTATAAAGGAGCTGATAACCAGCAACATCGACCAATCATGATCCACCGTGCGCCTTTCGGAAGTTTGGAACGCTTTGTTGCTATTTTGTTGGAACACACTGCGGGTAAATTTCCCCTTTGGCTATCCCCAATTCAAGTGAACTTATTGATTGTGAGTGAAAAACATGAAAAATACGCTATAAAAGTTTTAAATTTCCTTGAAAATAGCGAAATTCGCGCCTCCCTAGACAACAGAAATGAAACCATTGGTAAAAAAATACGAGAAGCCGAATTGAGAAAAGTTCCATTTATGTTGATATTGGGAGAAAAAGAATCAAAGGCAGGTAATGTTTCTGTCAGAAAACATCGGGAAGGTGATATGGGAACGATGAGCACGGAAGCATTTGTCGAACTCATAGACAAAGAGGTACATAAAAGTATCTCTAAGTATGAAAATTAATTAAAATTATTTAAGCCATAGCAATACGAAGGAGAAGATCGAATAAACCTGCGAGGATTATCAAAGAAAATCCTCACAAAATCAACGAAAAAATAACTGCCAACGAAATCAGACTTGTTGGTGACAACGTTGATATAGGTGTTTACAGACTTCCCAAAGCAATTGCCCTAGCTGAAGAACTAGAGTTAGACCTTGTAGAAATTTCTCCAAAAGCATCCCCCCCCGTTTGCAAAATTTTGGATTATAAGAAGTTTTTATATGAGCAAAAGAAACGCGAAAAAGCGCTAAAGTCGAAGGCTACAAAAGTGGTAATCAAAGAAATAAGATTTGGACCACAAACTGACGAACACGACTATGAGTTCAAGAAAAAACACGCTGAGAAATTTTTAAATGATGGTGCTAAACTTAAAGCTTTTGTGTTTTTTAAGGGCCGTTCCATAGTTTTCAAGGAACAAGGCCAAATCTTACTTTTGAGATTGGCCCAAGACTTGGAGGAGTTTGGAAAAGTAGAGCAAATGCCACAATTAGAGGGGAAGAGAATGACCATGTTCATTACACCTAAGAAAAAATAAAATAAATATTCAACGTAATGCCTAAAATGAAGACGAAATCCAGTGCCAAAAAACGGTTCAAGCTGACCGGTACTGGGAAAATAAAAAGAAAACACGCTTTTAAAAGTCATATCCTGACTAAAAAGTCAAAAAAGCGGAAACTGAAATTAACCCATTCTTCATTGGTTCACGATAGTGATGCTAATAACATCAAAGAACAATTAAGATTGAAATAAATCAACTGTGGTTAAACTATGTATCACCCTGACATGTGGCCTAAAAGTGTTGAAATACCGCCCATATCAAAAAAATAAATTATCATGCCAAGATCAGTAAACTCAGTGGCGTCAAGAGCCCGTCGAAAAAAAATTCTCAAACAAGCCAAAGGTTATTTTGGTAGAAGAAAAAACGTTTGGACCATTGCCAAAAACGCCGTCGAAAAGGCTATGCTTTATGCCTATCGTGACCGAAGAACTAAAAAACGTAACTTCAGATCATTGTGGATTGCAAGAATCAATGCTGGAGCCAGAGAACACGGTATGTCTTACAGTCAGTTTATGGGAAAGATTAAGTCGAATAACATAGAATTAAATCGTAAAGTTTTGGCTGATTTAGCCATGAACAATCCACAAGCCTTTAAGGCAGTAGTTGATAAATTAAAATAATTATTTAACATACCACAAACAATTTCATAATTGATGGGTTATTATCCATGTCTTTAACCATTTATCACAATCCCCGTTGCAGGAAGTCTAGAGAAGCCATTCAGTTCCTGGAGGAAAAAGGTGTTTCCTTAAATATCGTAAAATATTTAGATCAGACTTTTGATGTGAACTCTCTCGGAGAAGTCTTAAAAAAAATCGATATGAAACCCTCTGAGATAGTGCGCAAAAACGAAATCCTTTGGAAAAAAGAGTATGATGGCAATAACCTGAGTGAAGATCAAATCTTGAAGCTTTTAGTCAAGCAGCCCATACTAATTGAAAGACCTATAGTTACTTTAGGGAATAAAGGTGTTTTGGCTCGTCCAATCGAAAGTCTAATCGAATTTCTAAATCAGGGTTAACAATAAAGCAAACCAACATAAGACTAAGTCATTTTGCAATCAAAGCAATAACAATAGAGGAGGCTTTAGTTTATAAACCTATGATTTACTCTTTTCCTTGCGATCTCTAAGATATTGCATAAACGATCCAAACAACCAGTATGGAATTACAAAGGTCAAAAGGAAAATCATCAGCCAAAAGCCAAGTGTAAGAATTGAGAGAAAAGCAAGAAATCCTAGGTACTGATCAAATTCAAACATTGTCTAAAATATTCCTCAAATTTACCATTTTTTATTTCTTGTTTTTTAGTATCATGGAAAATTATTTCATCAGCCTCAAACAAAACACTTATTTTTGTAATAACGAAAGTATCACATCATGGATCACCGCATAGAAAAAGACACCCTTGGAGAGGTTAAAGTTCCTGTAAATGCCTATTGGGGACCACAGACCGAACGCTCTAGATTAAATTTTAAAATTGGCGCAGTAGCCTCAATGCCATTAGAAATTATTTATGGTTTTGCCTATTTAAAAAAAGCTGCTGCCTACACCAACTTCGATTCAGGTGTATTGGATCAAAAAAAAAGAGATCTAATTGCCAGGGTTTGTGATGAAATAATTGAAGGAAAATTGGATGATCAATTTCCCCTGGTAATCTGGCAAACTGGTTCAGGGACCCAGAGCAATATGAATGTCAATGAGGTAATCTCTAATCGTGCCCACGTATTGGAGGGAAACAAATTGGGCGAAGGAAATAAAACATTAGCCCCCAATGACGATGTTAACAAATCGCAGTCCTCAAACGATACTTTTCCAACTGGCATGCATATTGCCGCATACAAAAAAGTAATTGAAATCACCCTTCCCGGTTTGGAAAAACTAAAAAATGCTTTATCGAAAAAATCTAAAAGTTTTCAATCGATCGTCAAAATAGGACGTACCCATTTGATGGATGCGACTCCCCTAACCCTAGGTCAAGAATTTTCAGGCTATGTTTCTCAACTGGATCATGGCATCAAAGCGATAAGAAACACCCTAGATCATCTATCTGAGCTGGCACTGGGAGGAACTGCTGTTGGGACTGGGATCAATACTCCTGCTGGTTATGCCGAGAAAGTAGCCGCTTACATAGCTGAATTTACTGGCCTTCCCTTCATTACTGCCAAAAACAAGTTTGAAGCTCTAGCAGCTCACGACGCCATTGTAGAAACACACGGTGCACTCAAACAGGCTGCTGTTTCGCTGAATAAAATTGCCAATGACATCAGGCTTTTGGCCTCCGGTCCTCGCTCGGGAATTGGAGAAATTATAATTCCCGCCAACGAACCAGGAAGCTCAATTATGCCTGGAAAGATAAATCCAACTCAGTGTGAAGCAATAACAATGGTCTGTTCTCAGGTCATGGGTAATGATGTAGCTATTGGTGTTGGAGGGCTTCAGGGACATTATGAATTAAACGTATTTAAACCTGTAATGGCCGCCAATATTCTTCAAACTGCCCAGCTTATCGGGGATGCCTGCGTCAGTTTTACAGATAATTGTGTAGTGGGTATTGAACCTAATCACAAACGAATTGAAGCACTGGTTGATGATTCTCTTATGTTGGTTACAGCACTAAACACAAAAATAGGCTATTATAAAGCAGCAGAAATTGCTAATAAAGCCCATTCTGAAAGAACCCCACTTAAAGAAGCTGCTATTTCTTTGGGTTACGTTACTTCTGAGGAATTTGACCAGTGGGTAAAGCCGGAGGAAATGACGGGAAATTAAGATAATTTTTTACTGTTCAAAAAGTAATAATATTGGATATACAATATTTCAATTAATTAAATATCATTTTAATTTCAACAAAACTTCAAAAAAAGTGTTTAGGTTAGTTTGACACTATATATTTGTACAAAATCTTAAAATTGGTGCAAAAAATAGATCTAGCCAAAGAAAAAAACATAGATCAAAACAAAATTTTAGTTTCTGATCTCAATCAAAAATTAGCCAAGATCAAATTGGGTGGAGGCAAATCTAAACTGGAGAAAATCAGGTTGCAAGGTAAAATGACTGCTCGTGAGCGGGTGAACTGTCTACTTGATGAAGGATCTGAAAGTTTAGAAATAGGAGCTCTTGCTGGATTTGAAATGTATAAAGATGAAGGCGGTTGTCCTGCTGCAGGAGTTGTAGTAATATTGGGATATGTCTCTCATAAGCTTTGTGTTATAGTCGCCAATGATTCCACGGTAAAAGCAGGTGCTTGGTTTCCCATTAGTGCCAAAAAAAACTTAAGGGCTCAGGAGATTGCTATTGAAAATAGAATTCCAATCATTTACTTAGTGGATAGTGCGGGTGTATTCCTTCCTAAACAGGAGGAGATTTTCCCAGATAAAGAACACTTTGGTAGGATTTTTAGAAATAACGCAAAAATGAGTAGTGAGGGAATTGTTCAAATTGCTGCTGTAATGGGAAGTTGTGTTGCTGGTGGAGCCTATTTACCCATCATGTCTGACGAAGCCATTATAGTTGATAAAACTGCCAGTATTTTTTTGGCTGGAAGTTATTTGGTAAAAGCTGCCATAGGGGAGGATGTTGATAATGAAACCCTTGGAGGAGCGACGACTCACACCGAAATTAGTGGGATTGGTGACTATAAGGCCAAAGACGATATGGATGCCCTAAAACGTATTAAAGCATTGATCCAAAAAATCGGGGACAATCCCAGAGCAGGTTTTAACAGAATTAAAAGCGCAGTCCCTAAGAAAAAGGCTGAAGAGATATACGAATTGCTCCCTGTTGATAAGGCTCTTCCTTATGATACCTACCAAATCATTGACTGTTTGGTAGATCAAAATTCTACGGAGGAATATAAATCGGATTATGGAAAAACCATTATTACTGCTTATGCTAGAATTGATGGTTGGGCAGTTGGTATAGTTGCGAACCAAAGAAAAATAGTAAAGAACAAAAAAGGAGAAAACCAGTTTGGGGGTGTCATTTATGGTGATGCCGCTGACAAATCTACTCGTTTTATTGCCAACTGCAATCAACGAAAAATTCCCTTGGTTTTTCTACAAGATGTTACCGGTTTTATGGTTGGCAGTAAAGCTGAACATAATGGTATAATTAAAGATGGAGCGAAAATGGTCAACGCTATGGCTAATTCAGTGGTGCCAAAGTTCACGGTAGTTATGGGCAATTCCAACGGCGCAGGTAATTACGCCATGTGTGGTAAGGCCTTTGATCCAAGAATGACACTGTCATGGCCAGGTTCTAAAATTGCTGTAATGGGAGGCGAACAGGCTGCCAAAGTTTTGATGCAAATTGAAAAATCAAAACTCCAAAAGGAAGGTGAAAAAATTGATCCTAAAAAAGAAAAAAAACTCTTAAAAGAAATCAAATCTCGATATGACAAACAAACACGTGACTATTATGCTGCTGCCAGAATGTGGACTGATGCCATCATTGACCCGATAGAAACTCGAAAATGGATTAGTATTGGAATCGAGGCAGCAAATCACTCCCCTATAAAGAGGAAATTTAACATGGGTATCCTTCAAGTTTAAGAGATTTCTAATGTCCTTACAGTCTTACTCCTCATGTATTTTCCGTTATTTCTTAAAATTTTTGAAATAAAATAAAAAGCCTTTGGTACTTCGAATTTCTGCAAGTTATTAATTACTGCTACCTGTTTCTCTACTTCTTTGACACGTCTATCATCACCCTCTACAACCATTATTAGTTTCTGGCCCAAAACTTTATCAGGAATACCATAAAGAAAAAAAGGAAATTGGATATAGTTAGCTAATTTTTGTTCAACAACCTCTGGTGAAATTTTGACACCACCACTATTAATAACGTTATCTCTTCTTCCTAAATAAGTAAAGGTTTTTTTGTTGTGTATTTCAACTAAATCATTGGTTTGGATCAATTGATCCGTCATATCTGGAGCATCTACAATAAGGCATCCCTGTCCATCAACATTAAGATGAATTCCATCTAAGGCACGGAAAGGTTTTTTAGGAAACGAAAGTTTTGAAGCTGCAATATGAGTAATGGTCTCCGTCATGCCATATGTCTCGAAACAATTGTCATGTAATGAAACTAATTTATCGTACAATTCGGGATAGATCGGAGCCCCACCAATAATAAGAGTTTTTATTTGGTGGAGTCTTCCTAAACTATGGTGAGCTTGTAATGGAGTCATTGCAGCAAAATCATATGAACTGTAGACATCCTTCATGGGTTGAGTAGTGGGTTGAACTAAGTCCAAGGACAATCCTAAAATCATCGCACGAACCAACATCATTTTTCCAGCAATAAAATCAGCGGGCAAACAATGTAAAGCTGAATCACCAATTTTAACATCAAAAAAATCTCCGGTTCGAATTGCTGAGTTAACCATAGCTTGTTTTGAAAGTTTAATAATCTTTGGATTTCCTGTGGAACCGGATGTTTTAACATTGATAAATTCCTCTTTGTCCATCCAATCCATGATGAATTTTCCAATAGCAATCTCATAAGGGACACCTTCTTTTATAAAATCATAGCCTATGTCCTTCAATTCATCTGCAGAAAAATAATATCCTTTGAGTTGAA
>CAJWAY010000003.1 GCA_913020685.1 uncultured Flavobacteriaceae bacterium | reverse complement strand
AGTACTTTAATGGTCAAAAATCAATTGCCTGCTGCGGATCAAATTCAGAAGTTGGATAAGAAAGACAGAGTGATGTATATATACGCTGGAGAGCCTTCTAGTCGCTATACAGACAAATATGGGACCCAACCCCGTATTCAGCTCAATGATAAATTTGCAACCGTTGCTGAGGTAGGAGCATTCGTCCTTTCAGAACGTGCCTCAAAACGTCAGGAATTGCAAAATGTTTTGACTACTGCACTAAAAGTAGATGGTAACACCAAGATGGGTTTGATTTCAGATATTAAGCAAGAACTCAGAAAAGTTAATGCCTTGAAAATTAATTATACCACTCGTGTCGGAGATTACTCTCAAAATATTAATTAATTTTCTATAAAAATTAAAGGTGCCTTTGTGGCACCTTTTTTTTTACACCATAGTTTGAGTATTTTATTTTAGTGGTAAATAGTAGTAAAAATGTTAATTCGTCTTGTGTTTTTTCTAAGCTTTTTATTGGTTGCTTATAAAGCCTCAGCCCAGCGAGACAGCCTATCAACAAAATACAGGGAAGACCAGTTTTACATTAGTTTCGGACTACAACTACAAAAGGAAAACATCAATGGTTTCAAACAAAATGGTTTTTCAAACAATTTCCAAGTTGGTTTTGTGAGGGACATTCCATTGAATGATGATGGAGGAATAGCAATAGGCTTAGGTGTTGGATACGCATATAACCGACTGATTTCTAATCTTAATTTAGTTTCCGATGATAATCATCTGATTTTTTCTATCAAAGATAATGACGAGAACAGTCAGACTTATTCCTCACTTGTTATACCACTTTCGTTTCGAGTCAGGACATCTACTCCAGACCGGACTGATTTTTGGCGTGTCTATGGGGGGATGAAATATATGTTTAATTTTGGCGAAAATTATAGGCCTTTTTACGGAAAATCATTCCAAAGTGATTTTATTAAAAATACCAATACTGTGGTATTTCTTAGCATGGGATATAATACTTGGAATATATATTTTGAATACGACATAAATTCTATTTATCAATCTGAGGTAAAGTTTTTGGATGGAAAATATCCACATATTCAAACCATCAAGCTTGGATTAATTTTTTATATTCTTTGATTAGATTGATTTTCTGAGTCTAGCTACTGGGATATCCATTTGTTCCCTGTACTTGGCAACAGTTCTCCTTGCTACTTTGTAACCCTTATCCTTGAGTAATGCAGACAGTGCTTGATCAGCTAAGGGATTTTTTTTATTTTCATTAGATATTAGATTTTCTAGAATTTTTTTGATTTCAATTGTTGATACATCTTCTCCATCTATGTTTTTCATTCCTTCAGAAAAAAGACTTTTTAACAGCTTTATACCATAGGGTGTATCTATGTATTTACTATTGGCTACTCTCGATATTGTTGAAATATCCAAATCTATTTTGTCGGCAATATCTTTTAAGATCATAGGTTTTAACTTTTGTTCGTCTCCTGTCAAAAAATAATGACTTTGGTAGTCTACGATAGCATTTATGGTGAGAAAAAGCGTTTGGTGCCTCTGTTCTATGGCATCGATAAACCACTTGGCTGCATCTAGTTTTTGTTTGATAAAAAGTACTGCTTCTTGTTGTGATTTATTTTTACTTGGAGCATGAGCATATCCAGAAAGCATTTCCTTATAATTTCTAGAAATTCTTAATTCAGGGGCATTCCTTCGGTTCAATGTTACTTTTAGAGTTCCATTTTCAATAGTTAAAATGAAATCTGGTACTATGTGATTGTTATGTGCACTGTGTGAGAGAGCACCCCCTGGTTTCGGATTTAACTTGGCAATCTCATTAAAAACATTTCTTAATTCAGCTTCAGTTAAGTTGAATCGATCTTGCAGTTTGTGATAGTGTTTCCTTGAAAATTCATCGAAGGCAGTATCTATGATTTGACGAGCGAGATCTACCTCTGGGCGAATTTTTTCTTTTCGTGCCAATTGCAGAGATAGGCATTCTTGAAGGGACCTTGCACCAACTCCTGGAGGATCCATTGATTGAATTTTTCTGAGGATTTGTTTGAGGTCTTCCCTATGCACAATTATATTTTGGGTAAAAGCCAAATCGTCTAATATATCCTCTTCAGATCTTCTTAGGTAGCCGCTATTATCGATACTGCCAATCAGAAACTCGGCAATGGGACGTTCTTTTGCAGAGAGAATTAAATTTTGTAATTGACTTTCTAGGTATTCGTGAAAACTAGTCCCCCCTGAAAAAGGAATGTCTCTATTTTCATCATCACCCGATTGATTGTTGGATTGTATTCTATAGTTAGGTACCTCATCGTCACTCAAATAGGTGTCAATATCGATATCTTCTGTATCTATTTTTTGATCATTCTGATAATCATCATAGGGATCGT
Source organism: uncultured Flavobacteriaceae bacterium (assembly GCA_913020685.1). Classification (GTDB taxonomy): domain Bacteria; phylum Bacteroidota; class Bacteroidia; order Flavobacteriales; family Flavobacteriaceae; genus UBA8316. The sequence continues at coordinate 31,823 of CAJWAY010000003.1, read as the reverse complement.
TGATTTCTATTTCACTATCATTTAACTCTTTCCCTTTTTCAAGTGCTGGATTTTCACCAATTTCAGACTGAATGCGTTGTTCTAGGTCTAAAGTAGACAATTGAATCAGCTTCATCAACTGAATTTGTTGAGGAGATAGTTTTTGAGAGAGCTTGGTTTGGAGCTGTTGTTTTAACATTTTATGAAAAAGCTTTCATAAAGATAAAAAAAGTCAAGAGAGCTGAAAAAATTAGAACGTAGCGTTTTGCGGTGTTCGTGGAAATGGAATGACATCTCTGATGTTGGACATACCGGTAGCAAAAAGTACCAAACGTTCAAATCCAAGTCCAAATCCACTATGAGGTGCACTTCCATAGCGTCTCAGATCAAGATACCACCATAGCTCTTCAGTGTCAATTCCTAGCTCTTCAATTCTCTTTTCCAAAACATCAAGTCGCTCTTCTCTTTGCGACCCTCCTACAATTTCACCAATGCCAGGAAAGAGAATATCCATTGCTCTAACAGTTTTTTGATCTTCATTCATCCGCATGTAAAAGGCTTTAATTTTCGCGGGATAATCGAACAGAATTACAGGTGCGTTGAAGTGTTTTTCAACCAAATAACGTTCGTGTTCACTTTGTAAATCCGTTCCCCATTCTTCGATCAAATGGTCGAATTTTTTCTTCTTGTTGGGTTTGGATTTTTTTAGGATATTAAAAGCATCAGTATAGGAAACCCTCTTAAATTTATTTTCGACGACAAACTTTATTTTTTCAACTAATCCCATTGAACTCCTTTGATTTTGTGGCTTTGATTTTTCTTCATCAGCAAAACGGTGGTTGAGAAAAGTTAAATCTTTATCACAATTTTTCAAAATATAATCGAGTGTAAACTTGATAAATTCTTCAGCCAAGTCCATATTGTCGTCCAACTCGTAGAAAGCCATTTCTGGCTCAATCATCCAAAACTCAGCCAAGTGTCGGGAGGTGTTTGAATTTTCTGCTCTAAATGTTGGCCCAAAAGTGTAGACATTCCCCAATCCTTGAGCATAAGTTTCGGCTTCGAGTTGTCCAGAGACGGTAAGGTTTGTTTCTTTTCCAAAAAAGTCTTGTTTGAAATCTACCCTACCATCGGAATTTTTCGGAGGTTTTATAGGGTCTAGAACCGATACTCGGAACATTTCTCCAGCTCCCTCGGCATCGCTACCAGTGATGATTGGAGTATGGATATAATAAAAACCCTTACCTTGAAAAAATTGATGTATGGCAAAAGAAAGTGCAGATCGAATCCGCATTACAGCGCTAATAGTTGATGTTCTTACCCTAAGGTGTGCTTTTTCTCTCAGGAATTCAAAACTATGTTTTTTTGGTTGAATTGGATACATATCTGGATCGGCTTCACCTAGAATCATAATCGAATCGACTAATACTTCTAGTGATTGTCCCTTACCCATGCTTTTAACCAGTTTTCCCGAAATCTCAATCGCAGCACCTGTATTGATTTTTTTGAGCAGGTTTTCATCAGTATTTTCAAAATCTACAACACATTGAAGGTTTTCAATCGTGGAACCATCATTGAGTGCAATAAATCGGTTGGCACGAAATGTTCTTACCCAACCCCTGACCACTACGGTATTGTGTTTTTCGGGTTGATTCAATAATTCCGCTAGTCGAGGGTATTTCATCGTGAAAATATTTTCAGCGTAAAGATAGGTTTATTTACATAAAAGATTTTGGGTTTCTTTGACTGCTAAGAGAAATAATTTTGATTTTTAATACTTATAATACATTTTCATTTTTATTAGGATCATCTATTGAAAGCAGTAGGGAAGGAAGAAGGATCAAATTAGCTAGCATGGCAAAAAGAAGGGTGACAGAAACCAGTCCACCTAGTGCTACAGTACCTCCAAAATTTGAACTCATAAATACAGCAAATCCAAAGAACAATACAATTGAAGTATAAAACATGCTTACTGCTGTCTCTCTCAATGAAATATAAACCGCAGCTTTGACTTTCCTATTATTGGCGATTAATTCTTGTCTATACTTAGCCAGGAAATGTATAGTATCATCTACCGAAATTCCAAATGCAATACTAAAGACTAAAATAGTTGACGGTTTTAGAGGAATACCTGAAAAACCCATTACACCAGCTGTAATAATTAGTGGTAATAAATTAGGAATCAATGAAATAACTATCATTTTAGGGGACTTGAACATATAGGCCATAAAAAGTGCAATCAATAAGATAGCCAATGATAAGGAGAAAATTAAATTTCGAATCAGGTAATAAGTCCCTTTTAGGTACAACAAAGTTTTTCCGGTTAACTTGACTTTGTAGAGATCAGGAGGAAATATTTTGTCGATTTTTTTTATCAAATCCTCCTCAATTTCCTCGATGCGATCTGAGGGAATATCTTTCATAAAAGTAGTTATTCTGTTGAATTGAGAATTGCTGTCAACATAATTTCCCATCAAACCATTTGAGTTATTGAGATTTTTGAGATAACGAGTTATAAAAGAATTTTCTTGAGATGTTGGAAGCTTATAATATTTCGGGTTACCATTGTAGTAGGCTTGTTTGAAGAACTTGAAACCTCTGACCGTTGATATAGGAGCAGAAAGTTCAGGAATATCTTCGATGTATTGTTCAAGCTTGTCAATCCTTTTCAGGGTAGATAGTCTAGTTGCCCCACCTTTCCTTTGGGAATCAACAATTATTTCTATTGGAACGATACCATTAAATTCATCATCAAAGAAAAGAATATCCTTAAAAAACTGAGATTTTTTCGGCATGTCTTCAATAATACTTGCCGAAATATTTATTTGGTAAATCCCAATGATACCTATTGCCAAACTGACTATTGAGATGATATAAACATTGATTCTTTTATACATTACACTATTTTCAAGCCAGTTAATAAACTTTTTAAGGTATAAATTATTAAGGTGTTTTAGATGTTTTTTACTAGGCAGAGACATAAAACTGTATGCAATGGGTATGATTAACAGAGAGAGTAAAAAAATTATAATGATATTGATAGATGCAACAATCCCAAATTCTTTTAATACTTTACTGTCGGTCAGAATAAAAGTAGCGAAACCTGATGCTGTAGTTAGGTTGGTCATTAGTGTGGCATTACCAATTTTCATAATTACCCTCTGTAGGGATTTAAACATGTTTCCATGTTTTGCAATTTCTTGTTGGTATTTGTTGATTAAAAAAATACAATTGGGGACACCAATTACAATAATCAAAGGAGGGATAAGTGCAGTCAGAATGGTAATTTCATAACTAAGCAAACCCAAAATTCCAAAGGCCCACATAACCCCGATTAATACAACAAACATGGAGATAAATGTAGCTCTGAAAGATCTGAAGAAAAGAAAAAAAATCAGACTGGTTAAAATCATGGCTGAGATGACAAAAATGCCGATTTCATCTACGATATTTTGGGCGTTCAAAGTTCTGATGAAGGGCATGCCAGAGATTTTGACATCTAGACCTGTTTCCTTTTCAAAAGTGGTAATTAGGGGGAGAAAGGTTTTAAACACAAACTCTTTACGCTGAATTGTATTTACGATTTTTTTATCCATATATATGGTAGATCGAATTGTCTTACCACTATTATTATAGAGTATGTTTTTGTAAAACGGGAGTTCCAAAAGGAGTTTTTGTTTGAATTTTTTAATGTCAATAAGCTCATAATCTGATACATCAAAAACTGGTTTGAGCACAAATGATTTTATGTTTTCGTCCTTGACTAATTCTTTAACATTGTTGGTGGATAGAGTAAAATGTACCTCTGGAAAGGATTCTATTTTTTCGTTTAGGGAGATCCATTTCTCAAAAATTCTGGGTTCAAAAAATTCTTCTTCTTTGAGGGCGATAACCAATAAATTTCCTTCTTCACCAAATATTTTTACAAATGCATCATAATCGATATTTTCTGGATGTTTACTGGGCAAAAGATTTGCCTCTGTATAAGTAAACCGGATGTATTTCCATTGTAGACTTAAAAAAATAGTGATTAATAAGATCAACCCAATGATATGAAGGCGATTTCTTAGAATAAAGTTCGCAACAAAACCCCAAAAATTATTTTTACGCCTCATTATCTTAAGACAACAGCATAGTTGGGCATTCTATAAAGTTAAAATTTCATTTTCCTTGACGTTAAGAATTTTGTCTACTTTATTAATGTATTGATTGGTTAATTCTTGAATGTCTATTTCAGCATTTTTTTGGAGGTCTTCTGAACTATCGGTTTTTTTGATCTCGTTATTGGCATCTTTTCGGGCATTTCTGACGGCTATCTTAGTGTTTTCGACCTCTGCTTTTACCAATTTTACCAATTCTTTTCTGCGCTCCTCTGTAAGTGGGGGTATATTGATAATTAGCGATTCTCCATTGTTCATTGGATTAAAGCCTAAGTCGGCTTGTAAGATCCCCTTTTCAATTTCGGGTAATAAAGCCTTTTCCCATGGTTGTATGCTTAGGGTTCTTCCGTCAGGTGTATTTACATTGGCCACTTGATTTAATGGGGTAGGGGTTCCATAATATTCTACCATTACAGCGTTTAACATTACAGGGTTTGCCTTTCCTGCTCTGATATTTAGAAGTTCTTTTTCCAAATGTTTTACAGACAAATCCATACTTTCTTTTGCTGTATGGGTAATGATTACGATTTCTTCATTCATTTTGGTGAAATTTTAAAAATCAACTCTTGTTCCAATTTTTTCGCCTTGGACTATCCTGCTGAGGTTTCCTTTAGTATTCATGTCAAAAACAATTATTGGCAGTTTATTTTCCTGACTTAATGTAAAAGCGGTGGTATCCATTATTTTGAGCCCTTTTTTAAGTACGTCATCGAATGAAAGATTGTCAAATTTTACAGCCGATTTATTTTTTTCTGGATCTTTGTTGTAAATACCATCTACCCTGGTCCCTTTCAATATTACATCCGCATGAATTTCAATCGCACGCAATACTGCTGCGGAATCTGTAGTGAAATAAGGATTTCCTGTCCCGGAACCAAAAATAACTACTCGTCCTTTTTCGAGGTGTCTCGTAGCTCTTCTTTTGATAAAAGGTTCTGCAATAGCTTCAATTTTGATGGCTGTCTGTAATCGGGTTGGGACAGAATTGTTCTCAAGTGCACTTTGCAATGCTAAACCGTTGATTACTGTTGCCAGCATTCCCATGTAATCAGCCTGAACACGATCCATTCCTTTACTGGCTCCAGATACTCCCCTAAAAATATTTCCTCCACCGATTACGATTGCTATTTCTGTACCTGTTTCTTGTAATTTCTTGATTTCGGTTGCGTAATCATTAAGCCTAGTAGGATCAATACCGTGGTTTTGATCGCCCATAAGAGCTTCACCGCTTAATTTAAGAAGGATTCTTTTGTATTTCATAGCTTGGAATTACACAAATATAGCAAATATAGAGTGAATCTTTAAACTGCTTTTAAACTCAAATCAATAGGAACTGCTGTATTGGTAAGTGATCCCATTGAAATATAATCAACTCCTGTTTCTGCATAGGTGACTAAGTTTTTTGCATTAATATTTCCTGAGGCTTCAGTTTCGAATTTCCCATTAATTATTTCAATATTTTCCGAAAGTTTTTTGGGATTCATATTATCTAAAAGAATTCTTTTTACCCAGGGGAAATTCATTACCTGATCGATTTCAAATTCATTTCTCACCTCTATTATTACTGGTAAATCTAGGGTGTTTTCTATCAAATAAGCTTTTGTTTTTTCTAATGCTTGACATACACCACCACAAAAATCGATGTGGTTGTCCTTGATCATTATTGCATCAAACAATCCCATCCGATGATTATAACCCCCACCAATTGTGACTGCCCATTTTTCAGGATAACGGAATCCCGGTGTTGTTTTGCGGGTATCGAGAATTTTACATTGGGTATGTTTTATCTCCTGGCTGAGTTGTTGGGACAGTGTCGCAATGCCACTCATTCTTTGCATACAATTTAGCACCAATCGCTCAGAGGCCAAAAGTGATTTTGCAGAACCTTTGACCTCAAAGGCAACTGAACCCACCTCTAATTTTTCGCCTTCTTTGGCCAGAATTTTTAGCTTCAATGAAGGGTCGAAGCGGTAGAAAATCTTTTCAGCCAAGGTGATACCGGCAATAACACAATTGTCTTTGACTTTCAAAATAGCTTCCCCTTTTAAATAATCGTCAAAACAGGCATTACTCGTGTGGTCGGTCCGTTCAATATCTTCTTCAAGGGCTTGATCGATAAAGCGATTTATGGCGGCTCTATGGGTATCGTAAAAATTATTCAACGTAGTCTTGATTGTAAAAAACTCCTTTATTTTGTTTGTATTCTTGTGACTGTTTGATCATCAAATATGCCACACTAACCATATTTCTCAACTCACAAACTCCCAGAGTTAATTTATTTTGCTGGTAAATGTCTTGTGTTTCGATAAAAATTTCCTTTAACTCCATTTCAGCCTCTATTAGTCCCGATGAGGTTTTGAAAATACCCACTTTCGTGGTCATTAAGTTTTGCAATTGCTTTTTCATTTGACCAATGGCGCTGATTTTTTCATTTGAAATGTAATGTTCTTCTTTCCATTTGGGAAGTTGGAGGTAAAAATTTTGTGAGGGAAGATCTCCCCTTATTTGATCGAGGGAGTTCAGTGCTGCCCGATGGGAAAACACCAGAGATTCTAGTAATGAATTAGAAGCCAAACGATTGGCTCCGTGCAAGCCTGTATGGCTGCACTCGCCTATGGAATACAAACCCTTTAGTTTTGTTTCTCCATAGTGGTTTACACTGATACCACCACAGAAATAGTGGGCGGCAGGGATCACCGGAATGGGATCTTTGGGGGGATTAATTCCCATTTTTTGACAATTCTCTTTTATGGTGGGGAACTGATTTTCAAATTCTTTTTCGCTGATGGCTTGACAATCCAAAAGAACATAATCGTTTCCGGTTTCATTAACCACTTCGGCAATGGATCTGGCAACGATGTCCCTTGGAGCAAGTTCTGCCCGATGGTGATATTTGGTCATGAATCTTTTGCCGGATATGGTTTTTAAAATGGCACCTTCGCCCCGAACAGCCTCTGATATCAAAAAAGTATTTCCGTTGATTTTGGGGTAAAGTGCAGTGGGGTGAAATTGAACAAATGGCAACCCTTCTATAAAAACTTTGGCCCTATATGCAGCCCCTAAGCCATCTCCCGTGGCGTTTTCGGGATTGGTGGTATGAGAGAAAAGCTGTCCGGCCCCTCCGGTGCTTAATACGGTGATTTGTGCTGAGATTTTGATGATTTCCTGTTCCAAATTCGAAATTACATATGCCCCGTAACATCTTTGATAGTGGCTTCCACTGTGGTGGTCTGTAATCAAATCCACCAAGGTGTGATTTTCCAAAAGAGAGATATTGGAAAAAGTTTTGATTTTACGGATCAGGGATTTCTGAATTTCAAGTCCGGTTTTGTCTTTGTGATGCACAATCCTTTTTTCGGAATGTCCTCCCTCTTTTGTAAGGTGTAATCCATTTTTTTGTTTGTCAAAGTGGGTACCCCAATCGATCAATTCTTGGAGGCGTTCCTGTCCTTCTTTTACAACAAATTCTACTACCTCTGTATCGCATTCTCCTGCTCCGGCGATTAGGGTGTCTTCGACGTGTTTTTCAAAAGAGTCTTTTTGGAAATTAGAGACCACTGCGATTCCACCTTGTGCATATCTTGTATTGCTTTCCAATAGGCTATTTTTTGAAATTATAACGATTTCGAGTTTTGGATTTTGCTCTGCTATTTTGATGGCGTAGGTCAATCCTGAAATACCACTTCCTATGACGAGTACATTGGTATTCATATTTCTAACCGAGCTTTAGCATTTTGGTTATGGGAAGTTTGGCTTTGTTTATGAGGCTTTGGGAAAGTTTTACCTCGGGCTGTTCATGTTCCAAACACAGATATAATTTCTCCAGTGTATTGAGTTTCATAAAGGCACATTCGCTACAAGCACACGTTTCATCTTCTACCGGGGCAGGAATAAATGTTTTTTGGGGACAGCGTTTTTTCATCTCGTGAAGAATTCCCGCCTCGGTAGCTACGATAAAGCTTTGTGCAGAATCTTTCTCTACAAAGTTTAACAAGCCTGAGGTACTGCCAATGTAATGCGCAATATCAAGAATTTGTGATTCACTTTCCGGATGTGCGATGAATTTGGCTGTGGGGTTTTCCTTTGAGAGCGTTAAAATTCTTTCAAATGAGAAAGCTTCGTGAACGATACAAGATCCATCCCATAGTATCATATCCCTCCCGGTTTCTCTGATCAGATAACGTCCCAGATTTTTATCTGGAGCAAAAATGATGGTCTCTCCTTGGGGTATGGAATCAATCACCCTCACTGCATTACTCGAGGTACATACAATTGAACTCAATGCTTTTATTTCTGCCGAGCAATTGATGTAGGTCACTACATGCGCATCGGGGTATTGGTCAATAAATTTTTTAAAATCCGGAGGGGGGCAGGAGTCAGCTAGAGAGCAGCCTGCATTTAGATCAGGAAGGATGACCTTTTTAGTGGGATTGATGATTTTGGCAGTTTCGGCCATAAAATGCACTCCAGAAAATACAATCGTTTCGGCTTCAACTTTTCCTGCCGCTTGAGCCAAATATAGGCTGTCGCCTAAGTAGTCGGCCAACTCTTGAATTTCGGCGTCTTGGTAGTAATGCGCCAGTAATACTGCCTTTTTTTCTTTTTTGAGTCGCTTGATTGCTGAAACTAAATCAAGTCCTTTGGGGATTTCTAAATCCAAGTATCCCCTGCGGTTCAACCTTTCCATTACCTCATCTGAGGTGTGATCCATAATCAAATGATTTAATACAAAATTATTAAAAATCAAGGATTATAATGTTCATCCCTAGATTATATTCCGTCTAGTTTTTCTGAGATTTGATCGGGAGTGAGGGCATCTTCGACACTATAGAACCCTATGGCTGTTCTTCTCAATTGGCTTAAATGTCCCCCCGATTTAAGTGCTTTGCCAAAATCATGGGCCAACGACCTGATGTAGGTACCTTTTGAACAGCGAACATCAAAGTGAAGTTGTGGAAGGTCAATTTTGGTAAAATTAAATGTGTAAAGTCTTACTTTTCTGGATTCAATTTTTGTTTTTTCTCCTTTTCTGGCGTACTCATACAAACGCTTTCCTTCTTTTTTAATGGCAGAGTAAATGGGTGGGTATTGATCTATTTCGCCTTCAAACTTTTTTATGACCACATTCAATTGCTCTTTGGTGATGTGATCAGTAGGATAATTTTGATCTATGGCAGTTTCAAGATCATAGGATGGGGTCGTTGCCCCTAAGGTGATGGTTCCTGAGTAGGCTTTTTCAAGGGCTTGAATTTCACTGATTTTCTTTGTCATTTTTCCCGTACAAACCAGTAATAGTCCCGTGGCCAATGGGTCGAGGGTTCCTGCATGGCCTACCTTAAGTTTTTTAAGTTTGTATTTCGTTTTTAGGGCCCACTTTAGCTTATTGACTACCTGAAAAGAAGTCCACTCCAGTGGTTTGTCTACCAACAACAGCTGCCCCTCTAGGATGGATTCAAGAGATAAATTCATGTCACACACTAAAAAGAATGGCCAATGCTCCAACTGCAAAACAGTAGAAACTAAAGTATTTGAGTTTGCTTTTTTTTACAAGGTCAACCATCCAACGACATGCAAAAACTCCGGTAATAAAGGAGCTTACAAAACCTACCAACAAGGGTAGCAGCGCAGTGCTTTCCTGACTTAGGTCGCCATCCATAACGCTTTTGGCCATGCTTCCCAGGATTAGTGGAATGACCATGAGGAAAGAAAATCGTGCTGCCTTTTTACGGTCAATCTTGAGTAAAACGGCTAGTGCAATGGTGGCGCCACTTCTCGAAATTCCCGGAAGAATTGCAATGGCTTGGATGACACCTATGTAAAATGTGTTGATGTAATTTAATTCCTTATTGTTTTCATTGACCCGATCTGCCAGAAACAATAACAAGGCTGTGATCATTAACATGACAGCTACCAAAGCAGTTTTACCAATAAAAAGGGAAGCTATAAAATTTTCAAAAAAAAGACCGACGATTACTGCTGGGATCATGGAGAAGATAATTTTCAGGCTGAAATTTAAACTCTCTCCTCTTTTAAAACGTAACAAATCGTACAGAATCGTGACAATGTCTTTTCTAAAGACAAAAATTGTGCTTAGGGCAGTTGCAGCGTGGAGGGTAATGGTGACCGTCAAGCCCTGTTGTTGCTCATAATCACTTCCCAAAATGGCTTTGACTAATTCCAAATGTCCGCTAGAGGAGACAGGCAGAAACTCTGTGAGGCCCTGGATGATTCCAAGAATCAGCGTTTCTATCGCACTCATTTACTTTTTTTTTGGGGCATTAAGATGGCGTAAATTGCCAGTCCAAAACCCATAAGAACGATGGTGGGTGCCAATCTGATTCTGCGGAAATTAAAAATTTCTGGGTTAAAAAAGTTGGGATCCTCACTTCCTCCACCTGCCATAATTATAAAACCAAAGGCAATCAATGCCATTGAAAGGAGTAAAAATCGATAATTTCTTTTGCTTAACAAGAATTCTTTTTTTTGGGTTGGGACACTCATCTTAATTCTTTAATTTACTAAGTCAGACTTTAGATTCAGATAACGTTGGGTGGCAAAGAAAGTACTTATAATTGTGATCCCCAAACCCAATGAAAATACTCCTACAAAAACCAATGCCGGTTCGAGTGGGTTTTCGAAAATTTGCAATTCGGGAAATCTTTTTTGGATTTCATAAAGCACTAAAGCCATTGCCGACATGGCAATGATAGAACCCAAAGTACTCATCAGCAGGTGGGTTTTGATAAAAGGTCTTCGGATAAAACTTTTGTTTGCTCCTACCAATTGCATGGTTTTGATGATCAGCCTTTTGGAGTATATGGAAAGTCGAATGGAACTATTGATTAACAGCACCGCCACAAAGATAAACAGTCCACTGGCCAACAACATCCAAAAAGTTATTTTTTTGATGTTTTCATCCAATAACTCGAGCAATGGTCGGTCGTAGACCACTTCATTCACATAGCTGTAAAGTGTAATGTCTTTACTTAATTTGGAGACCATGGCAGGGTTCAGAAAAGGCGCTTTAAAGTATACGTCTATTGAATTGAGTAGCGGATTGTATCCCAAAAATTCCATAAAGTCCTCCCCAATTTCGCTGGCGTGTCTTTTGGAAGCTTCTTCTTTGGATACGAAATTGACTTTTTTGGTAGCAACGTTCAAACGCAGGGTTTTTTGCAATTGCTTGAGTTGGATTTCTTTGGCAGCATCTTTCACATAAATTGTCATCACGATCTGTTCCTTGAAGTGATCCGCTACCTTTTTCGAATTGACCAACAAAACACCCAAAATACCAGTTAAAAATAATACCAAAGAAATACTCACCACTACTGAAAAGTATGAGGAAATTAGTCTTTGCTTGTTAAATTTTTCTTCCAGTATTTGGTTCATAGTATCAGTTTATTTCAGTAAAATTAAAAAACCATTGATAAAATGAACCTTGACTGTCGGAAACTTTTTTCCTTTCCTTAATAAGCGTATTTTTAAGCATTCAAAAAACAAGCCTTAATGGATTACGATTTTCTGCAAATTGAAAAAAAGTGGCAAGACATTTGGTCAACGAAAAAAACCTTTAAGGCAGATAACTTAAGTGACAAACCCAAATATTATATATTAGACATGTTTCCCTACCCCTCTGGAGCAGGTCTCCATATCGGGCACCCCTTGGGATACATTGCCAGTGATATCATCGCACGATTCAAAAGGCATTCGGGATTCAATGTTTTACACCCACAGGGCTATGACTCCTTTGGACTTCCAGCAGAGCAGTATGCTATTCAGACCGGCCAGCATCCCTCCAAAACCACTAGTGCGAACATCAACAGGTACCGTCAGCAACTCGATCGAATGGGATTTTCTTTTGATTGGGATCGCGAGGTACGGACCTCTGAACCAAACTACTACAAATGGACACAGTGGATATTCCTAAAATTATTTGATTCCTATTACGATATTGAGGCTGATAAAGCAGCCCCTGTATCAGAATTGATCCTCAGGTTTAAAACAGAGGGTAATATCAATGTACAAGCTTACTGCCACAAAGACACACCTGTTTTCAGTGCCCTTGAGTGGAATGATTTTAACTATGAAAAACAGCAAAAGGTCTTATTGTTTTATCGACTAACTTATTTGTCTGAGACCCAGGTCAATTGGTGTCCTGCCTTGGGAACTGTTTTGGCCAACGACGAAATTGTAAATGGAGTATCAGAGCGAGGAGGTTATGCTGTTACCAAAAAAAGGATGCGTCAGTGGAGTATGCGGATTGGTGCCTACGCAAATAGACTTCTTATGGGGTTGAATGAATTAGATTGGTCGGATTCACTCAAAGAAATGCAAAGAAACTGGATTGGGAAATCTACAGGGGCCAGCATTTATTTTGAAGTTGAAAACCATCCTGAAAAATTAGAGGTTTTTACTACTCGTCCCGATACTATTTTTGGAGTTACCTTCATGACACTTGCCCCAGAGCACGAATTGGTCTCTAAGATTATAAGTCAGGAGCAGCAAAAAGCAGTATCCGACTATATCGCATTAGTTGGTCAGAAATCTGATCGTGAACGTCAAGCCGATGTCAAGTTGATCAGTGGGGTGTTTACGGGAGCCCGTGCCCTTCATCCCTTTACCGGTGAGCCCATTCCCATTTGGATAGGGGAATATGTATTGGCTAGTTATGGGACAGGAGCGGTAATGGGAGTCCCTTGTGGCGACCAAAGAGACTTTGATTTCGCCACTCATTTTAGTTTACCCATCATCAATATATTCGATGGTGTTGACATATCTGAAGGAGCTTTTACCGATAAGGGTAAGGTTAAATTGACCCATTCCGACTTTTTAAATGGTATGGATTATAAAGCAGCATTGGATCGAGTAATTACCGAACTGGAATCCAAAAATTCTGGTAAAGGTGCAGTAAATTTCAGACTCAGAGATGCAATCTTTAGCCGACAAAGATATTGGGGTGAACCAATTCCAATTTACTTTAAGGGCGATATTCCATTTCCTATTAAAGAGGCACACTTACCCCTTAAGCTTCCAAAAGTAGAAAAGTACCTCCCTACTGAGGAAGGAATGCCACCATTGGGTAATGCCAAGATTTGGGCTTGGGATGAAATCAATGAGAAAGTCGTTTCTAACGACCGGATCGACCACGAATTCGTATTCCCAATAGAACTAAATACCATGCCCGGTTGGGCAGGAAGTTCTTGGTATTTTAATCGCTATATGGATTCCCAAAACCAAAAGGAGTGGGTAGACCCCAAGGCTATGAACTACTGGAGAGAAGTAGATTTTTATATGGGTGGAAGTGAACATGCGACAGGACACCTTTTATATTCGAGGTTTTGGCAAAAAGTACTTTTTGATTTGGGATACGTAAGAACAGACGAATACGCTAAAAAGCTGGTTAATCAGGGAATGATTTTAGGAAATTCTGCTTTTGTATATCGAAAAAAAGGAACCCAAACCTATCTTTCCAAGGGTATGATTAAAGAGCATGAAGTGGAGCCAATTCGTGTGGACGTAAGTTTGGTAAACACTTACGATGAATTGAATTTGGAAGGGTTGAAAAATTGGCAAAAGGACTTCCAAAATGCAGAATTCGTTCTCGAAAACGGAAAGTATATAGTCGGTAGAGTGGTCGAAAAAATGTCTAAGTCTAAATACAACGTCGTAAATCCTGATGAGATTTGTGATACTTATGGTGCAGACACCCTAAGGATTTACGAAATGTTTTTGGGTCCAATAGAGCAGGACAAACCATGGAATACGGCTGGTATTACAGGCGTTCACAACTTCCTTAAAAAATTCTGGAGATTATTTTACCAAAATAATCAGTGGTTAGTGAAAGATGGAGTACCAAGTCTAGAAAGCTTAAAAGTTCTCCATCAAGTCATCAAGAAAATAACTGATGATATTGAGCGGTTGTCTTTCAACACCTGTGTAAGTACCTTTATGAAAGGCGTCAATGAATTGACGGCATTAAAATGTTCCAATAGAGCCATCCTAGAACCCCTTTTGATTTTGTTATCTCCATTTGCTCCTCATTTTTGCGAAGAATTGTGGCAACAATTGGGATATACTGAAAGCATTGAATTTGAGCCATTTCCAGTTTTCGACCCTTCTATGGTTAAGGAAACTACAAAGGAATATCCAGTTTCTTTCAATGGAAAAATGCGATTTACCATCAAACTTTCACTGGATATGGATGTTGAGGAAATTAAGAAGGCCGTAATGCTAGAACAACGTACACTGGATCAAATCGATGGCGCTAATCCAAAAAAAATAATTGTTGTCCCCGGAAAAATCATAAATATTGTCTTTTGATGAATTACTTTCGCATTGAGATCATAGGACTTATTGCTGCTGTCTTTACAACGGCTGCTTTTATTCCTCAGGTTCTTAAAATATCAAAAAAACGCAGTGCCAAAGGGGTCTCTGTTTCCATGTATGTGATCATGTTTATTGGGATCTGTTTTTGGCTATTTTATGGGATTTTGATCAACAGCACCGCTGTTATTGTCGCGAATTTAATTTCGGGTATACTACAATTGGTCATAATTTTTTTTTCGTTGATTCACCGCAAGAATAATTAAAAAGGGTTACCTACAATTGAATTTGTCTTTTGATTTGTTGATTTAGCGAAATAAAGGTCTCTGTCCTTGATACACCAATTATAGGTTGAATTTTGTGGTTCAACAAGGTCATTAAATGCTCGTTATCCGTACAAAGCATTTTAATTAACACGCTCCAATTCCCTGTTGTATAATGACACTCAATTACTTCAGGAATTTTTTCAAGTTGCTTTACTGCCTCTTGGTTTCTCATTGCCTTATCTAAATAAATACCAATAAAAGCCATTGTTTTATAACCTAGGATTTTTGGATTTAATACCACCTGAGATCCTGAGATTAGTCCTGAACTCTCTAGTTTTTTAAGTCGTTGATGAACAGCTGCTCCAGATATTCCTGCAGTTTTTGCAACTTCATTAATCGACTTTCTGGCGTCATTCATAAGGGCCCTCAGAATGATTTTATCCAAACCATCAATCAAGACTCTCTCGTTCTTTGTCTTCAAAATCTAAACTTTTTGATCCATAAATATTAAATGCCTATTTAACAATAATAAAATTAATGAATTAATCAGTTAAAATTTACATTTAAAATATTACATTCAATTTATGAGAAAATATGTTTTGACAGGAGGTAACTTTGCCCTTTTGGCTTTAGTATTAGGTGCTTTTGCAACTCATGAGCTTAAGGCGCATTTTTCGGCAGAAGTTTTACAATCATTTCAAACTGGTATCAGATACATGATGTACCATGGTTTGGCACTTATTGTTTTTTCAAAAATCTCATGGGCAAAAAACCCAATTATTTACAGGCTTTTTTTTTGGGGCATTATACTTTTTTCCGGCAGTATTTTAATACTTTGTCTTGGGAAACTGACCCCTTTTGATTTTTCTTGGTTGGGTCCTGTTACTCCTATTGGAGGAGGTCTGCTCATTATGGGATGGGCTTCACTGATCTGGAAAACCTATCAAAATAAAAATTACTAACGGGGGTATTTATTTCACGTTATTGCTGATGTATTTTTCTATTGCCATGGTCATAGATGGGG
The DNA here is from genome assembly GCA_913020685.1 of uncultured Flavobacteriaceae bacterium. GTDB lineage: Bacteria > Bacteroidota > Bacteroidia > Flavobacteriales > Flavobacteriaceae > UBA8316. The sequence continues at coordinate 16,071 of CAJWAY010000003.1, read as the reverse complement.
TGTCTGGGGTCGGCGCTTTGATATCGATTCTTAACTTCGCTTTATCGGCAGCAAGCACAGTACCATTGCCATATGCTGCAATTCGGGTGTTATTTTGTTCAAAATCAGGGAAGTTCTTGAAAAGCGATTCGATACCTGAGGGACTGAAAAAAACCAAAACATCGTAGTATACATCTCTCAAATCAGATAGATCACTCACCATTGTTTTATACAATTGTGCGCGGGTCCAATCAATATTAATTTTATTTAGGCAATCTGGGATACTCGGTTTGAGTACATCCGATGAAGGGAGCAAAAACTTTTCATCACCAAACTTTTTGAAAACATCTTCTAAATCGTCAATACTTTTTTCACCTACATAAATTTTACGTTTTCTGTATATAACATATTTTTGTAGGTAATAAGCTACCGCTTCAGATTGGCAAAAATATTTAGTGGAATCTGGAACCTTGTAGCGCATCTCCTGGGTAATTCTGAAGAAATGATCTACTGCATTTCTGCTAGTTAGAATGACGTTGTCAAAGTCAGAAAAATTGATTTTTTGCAATCTAACTTCTTTCGCTGACAATCCTTCTACGTGAATAAAAGGACGAAAGTCTATTTTTAGTTTATGTTTTTCTTTTAATCTAGAGTAGGGAGACTTCTCGCTAGCGGGTTCGGGCTGGGAAATCAAAATAGTCTTCACTTTCATATTTCATCTAATTATTTCTATTTGTCTAATAAATTGACTTATAGAGCCAAAGCCAAGGCGATATTTTGAACGTACAAAGATACAAAATTAAATAAACTAATCTATTTGGATTTGTTATAATGATTCTTGTGTAAATGGCGAGGTGAGATAAAAAAATGGAGCAAAAAATCACTATATAAATTATAATTAGCAAATAATTATTACTAGGAAAACGGTAATAATAGATCGAAAAAAAGAAAAGGGAATATATGCTTATTATTCCGTAAAAGCTGATGCTTCTGAAAATAGTATTTAAATATATTTCCGAATGATTTGCTAGCCTAAAGATGAATTTAAGTAGAAAATAGCGAATAAGAATAAACGTACATAATAATATAAAAAAAATAATATATGAGATTCCTCCGAGTAAGGACATCATAATTTTTTCGTAAAAAAAATAACTTAAAAGAGTCATCGTAATCAATGAAATCATAGTCAGTGTCAGGTTGAACATATTTAAATTATTCACATACTTTTCTTTTTCATAAATTTTGAAATAAGTATTTGATCTCCAAAAAGAAACAAGAAGTTTGAATTGGTGTGGGTTAATCTTTAGGAGGTGTACACAAAGAGAAAAAATTAAAATTATTATTAAAGCAACCCAGTCTTGTTGAGGTTCAAATTTTTCGGTCCATTGAAACATACAATAAAATTAAGGAAGTATTTTAATTCTTAATTTTATTTCTCTCGATTTAGTATTTTTGTGCCGATCTATGGACAAAGCTTTAGTTATCATTCCTACATATAATGAGGTTGAAAACATCGAAATAATTCTTAAAAAGACCCTAGAGAGGAGAGATTTTGACATTTTAGTGGTCGATGATATGTCACCAGATGGTACTGCGGATGTGGTATTGGAACTAAAAAAAAACTACAATAGTCGTCTTTTTTTAGAGCGGCGTGCTTCGAAAGAAGGACTAGGAAAGGCATATATCCAGGGCTTTAGGTGGGCATTAAAAAAAAAATACGACTTTATTTTTGAGATGGATGCTGATTTATCTCACGACCCCAGGGAATTATCTCCAATGCTTGATTGCCTTAAATCTGAATTCGATTTAGTCATTGGATCACGATATGTCAAAGGTATTAACGTTGTCAATTGGCCTTTAAGTAGGATTTTATTGTCCTATTTCGCTTCTTTGTATGTAAGGGGGATTACCTTTATGCCCATTAAAGATCCTACAGCTGGATTTGTAGGCTATACCCGAGAAGTTTTGGACCATTTGGATTTTAAAAGAATTAATTTTGTAGGGTATGCGTTTCAAATTGAAATGAAATTTAAGATTTGGAGTAAAGGATACAAATACAAGGAACATCCTATAATTTTTACCAATAGAGAACTGGGGGTTTCGAAAATGAATGGGAAAATAATTTGGGAGGCCTTTTATGCTGTTTTATTATTGAAGATAAAAAGTATATTTAATTCAATGTAATGAGAGAGATATTAATAAAAAAGGCCAAATTGGTAAATGAAGGTCAGGTTTCCCAAAAAGACCTTTTAATTAAAGGAGATAAGATAGAGAAAATTGGCAATCACCTGTCTCTCAATGGAAATGAAGAAATAATTGACGCCTCTGGTCTTTATTTATTGCCGGGTTGGATCGACGATCAGGTTCACTTTAGGGAGCCAGGTCTAACCCACAAAGCTACCATTGCTTCTGAGTCAAGAGCAGCAGTGGCTGGGGGAATTACCTCCTTTATTGATATGCCCAATACCATTCCTCAAACCACTACTCAAAAAGCCTTGAAAGATAAGTTGGATTTAGCATCAAATGTGTCTATCGCTAATTATGGCTTTCTTTTCGGGGGTACTAATGACAACTTTGACGAAATTAAGACTTTGGATGTCACACAAGCTGCAGGGCTGAAATTATTTTTAGGATCTTCTACCGGAAATATGTTAGTGGATAATGAGCAAGTATTAAAAAAAATTTTTTCCATCACTGATTTACCTATTGCCGTTCATTGCGAGGATGAAAACATAATCAGAAAAAACCTTGCGGAACAAATCGTCAAGTATGGAGTTGATATTCCAATTGAAAAGCACCCAGAGATTAGAAGCAAGGTTGCCTGTTATAGTTCTTCTTCTAGAGCCATTCAATTGGCCAAAGCAACTGGAGCTCGCTTGCATGTTTTTCATTTGTCTACGGCCATAGAAACCGAACTATTCTCCAACGAAAAACCATTGACTCAAAAGAAAATAACCGCTGAGGTTTGTGTTCATCATCTTATGTTTTCAGAGGAAGATTATGCGCAAAAGGGTACTTTGATCAAATGGAATCCTGCAATAAAAAAAGTTAGTGACCGTGAAGCCTTATGGAAAGCTCTAAACGATGATAAGATTGACGTATTGGCCACAGACCATGCCCCACATACACTTGAGGAAAAGCAAAATCCTTACGTAAATTCCCCTTCAGGTGGTCCATTGGTTCAACATGCCTATCCTGCTCTCTTGACAGCTGTAAAACAAGGAAGAACCACTATAGAAAAGTTGGTTGAAAAAGCCTGTCACAATCCCGCCATTTTATTTAAAATTCAAAATCGTGGTTTTATTCGTGAAGGCTTTTTTGCCGATCTGGTTTTGGTAGATATGAATAAAAAATTTACTGTTGTCAAAGAAGATTTGCTTTACCAATGCAAATGGTCTCCATTTGAGGGTTCAACTTTTGAGGCCTCTATCATCAAAACTTTTGTCAATGGAAATTTGGTTTACGATCAAGGTAAAATAATCGAAAGCGCATTGGGAAAAAAACTTACTTTTAATAGATGAACATGAAAAAATTTATTGGATTACTAGTGTTTATTGTATTTTCATGTTCAAAAACAGGAGACAACAGTCCTCCCGACAAACTAATCCCTCCCGACCAAATGAGCATGGTGATGCTGGATATTATTCTCATGAAAAATATCAAACGCCAGTCTTACAATGTGCTTAAAAAAAAAGATCTTTTGGTGGCGGAATACATTTACGAAAAGTATGGAATTGATAGTGCACAACTAGCTTCCAGTCAATCTTATTATGCTAAAAATCCCAAAGAATACTTACCTATTTTTAAAAAAGTTAAAATTAAACTCAACAAGCTAAATGATAGTATCCAGCAAACTGTGCGCATTAGAGAGGAATAAAGATATTGGCCCAAGATTGAAAATCGAATCAGTCGAAAATGAAATTTGTAATGTTTGAGTATTCAAAGTTGATGAATGATTTTATTTTATTCCCATTGATAGTTTTATGATCATATTGACTAGAAATTATGGCACGTGTTAAAAAACGTTTTCTGATACCCAATAGCTCAATCAGGTGTTCTATCAACCATAACAAATACAAAAACCTTTTGGGAATAATAAAAACTCTTGGACTAAAATTCCCAGCTATGAGAAGTGATCGTACCATTGCCTTACCAGTCCAATTTTCAGCTACCAAAATAAAGCGTTCATCTTTTATATCGGATTGCATCAGTTCATACATTACCGTGATGACATCCTTAATATTTACAAAGGCATTAGTTCCAGGTGTATACCATCTCAAACCGTTCTTGTGTCGTTTCAGAAAGAATTCAATTGGGCTGTTTTTTCCCAGTACTATACCTGGATTGACAATTACCGCATTTAATCCCTCTTGCGTTGCTCTCCATACTTCCATTTCTCCTCCGTATTTAGAATAAGCATATGGATTTTTATCGGTATTGTTGTCCCAGGGGGTGTTTTCATCTATTACCGTTTGCGATGGGTCGTTTCCCAAAGCGGCTATGGAACTGACATAAACCAATTTTTTTACTGAATGAAATAAACATAAATCGACTAGATATGTAGCCCCTTTTTCATTAATTTCAAGTAGTTTCTTTGCATCGCTTTGAGCCAGGGAAATATAGCCGGCACAATGATAAACATAATCAATATTTTTAAAGGCGGCATCCAAACTCGGCAGGTCCCGAAAGTCCGCTTTTCTCCATAAAATTTTGTCGTACCTCTTTTGGGCATCATCAAATTGTGATTTGAACCGTTTCCAAACCTTGCGTTTATTTGATTCATGTCGGAACATGGCCACTGGAAAAATGTCTTTTTCTGCCAAATGACACAACAAATGAGAACCGATAAAGCCAGTTGCACCGGTCACTAATATCATAAATTAAAACTAACGCTTTTTCAAGAATAATTTTTTGTTTTAGGGCATAAATCTATCTTTGCTAGTAAATCAAAGTAATGCAGAAAAATTTTGTAGAGGAACTTCGCTGGAGGGGCATGTTACACGATATTATGCCCGAAACAGAGGATTATTTGAACCAAAACATCACTACAGGTTATATTGGTTTTGACCCCACTGCAGATTCTCTTCACATTGGCAGTTTGGTACAAATCATGATTTTGATCCACTTCCAGAGGTCAGGTCATCGCCCCATAGCATTGCTAGGTGGTGCTACAGGAATGATTGGCGACCCAGCTGGTAAGTCTGACGAAAGAAATCTTTTGGATTCTGAGGCATTGCAAAAAAATGTTGAGGCCATTAGAACACAACTCCAAAAATTCCTTGATTTTGATCACGCAAATCCCAAGGCCGCTCAGTTGGTCAACAATTATGATTGGACCAAAGACTATAAACTCATTGATTTTTCTCGCGAAATTGGTAAGCACCTTACTGTCAACTATATGATGTCTAAGGAATCTGTAAAAAATCGCATTGGTAGCGATGCTAAAGTTGGCATGTCTTTTACCGAATTTACCTACCAATTGTTACAGGGATATGATTTTTTGCACCTCTACAAAAAAATGGATTGTAAGTTGCAAATGGGGGGGAGTGATCAATGGGGTAATATCACTACTGGAACAGAATTGATCCGGCGCAAATTGGGTGGTAAAGCCTATGCCATTACCTGTCCTTTGATTACTAAGGCTGACGGAACAAAATTTGGAAAAACTGAGGCCGGAAATGTGTGGTTAGATAAGACCCGAACCTCTCCTTACAAATTCTACCAGTATTGGATGAACGCTTCTGATGAGGATGCCCAAAATTATATAAAAATATTTACTCTTTTAGACAAGTCGACCATAGAAAACTTGATCATACAACACCTGGAAAGCCCTCAAATAAGGCTATTACAAAAAACGATAGCTAAGGAATTAACCCGTATGGTCCATTCTGAGGAAGATCTACAAAAAGCTATTCAGGCTAGCCAAATCCTTTTTGGCCGTTCAACAGCTGCCGATTTAAAAAGCCTTGATCGTCAAACTTTTTTAGATGTTTTTGATGGGGTACCTATGGCGGAGATTCCACTTTCTGATCTTTATAATGGCGTTGACATGATCGCTTTGTTGGTCTCAAAAACATCCTTTTTAAAATCCAATGGAGAGGCCCGTAGGGCATTAGCTGAAAACTCCATTTCGGTAAATAAAATTAAGGTAGACGAGAGTTACAATATTGGATATGCCGATTTGATAGACGACCAATACATTTTACTTCAAAGAGGTAAGAAAAATTATTTTATCGTTGAGGCGGTTAGCTAGATTGCCATCAAATTGCAGCCTCTGATTTCTGAGGTGTCTAAACGGCCCAGTACTTCAAAGCGTTTATTAGAGTGTACTCTGGCAAGGTCTTCGGTAGCAATGAATGCGCAGCTATCGCGATTAGCTAGGTCAATAACATTTAACCCACCACTTTGTCCCCAAGGGAGGAGATTAAAAGGGTCTTGGTTTTCTCTGGCGACAACACGCATCCAAGGGGGACACTCAAAAATCCCCTCACCGATTGAATAGGCTTGAGACATCAATTCTGTCATCCCGTATTCCGAGAAAATTTTATGCACACCAAATCCCTTTTTCAGTTGGCTGTGTAATGCCTCACGCGTTACTTCTTTTCTCCTGCCCTTCATTCCACCGGTTTCCATGACCCATGTATGCTTCAGATCAAACGAATACTTTTCCACAAGATCTAGCAGTGCAAAGGATACCCCCAACAACAATGTTTTTTGCTCAGAATTTTCGAGTTGAATGATCGTCTTTTTTAGATTTTCCCATTGATTGAGATAAAAACCGCTTTCAGTCTTTTGACTTTTACGGATCATGTCATTGGCCATAAATATTAAAGAGGAATGGGATCTTTCCAGGTATGATGGGAGTAAGGCTAGAACTGTAAAATCCTCAATGGCTCCAAAAAAATATTCAAAACCTTTGCGGAAACTTATTTGATAATCTTTTAATTGACGATAATAGTGCTTTGAGGGAATTCCTCCCGTGGTGGTACTCGAACTGAAAAAAGAACCATTGTCGGATTCAAAGCAACAAACCTTACTGTATTTAAAAAAGGAAATGGGTAGATAAGGAATGTCTTTCAATGTTGTCACCTCGGCAGGGTTGCAATTGATCAGGTCACAAAAAGACCGGTAAATCTTGTTATTTTGGTACTGAAAGTAGAATGTTTTGAGTGCCAAAGCATCAAAGGCAGGTTGGTTGCAGATTTCCCAAAAGTTTTCCAAATTATAGGTAGTCATCTTTTGACGCGATCAAGGCACAACCAAACGACTCAATCCTTGTTGAGCTCCCTGTTTGATTTTTACAATGTAGATACCACTTCTAAGGTTCTGTGGAATTATATAACTATCATAGGTACTGGTTTGAAAAATCACTTCACCTAAAATATTTATTATCATAATATTTTTGATTTCTGCGGGGGCAGAGGCTATATAAAGTTTCCCTCCCGTGTAGGGATTAGGAAATAACTGAAAGTTTAATTTGTTAGGTGGGTTTTTATGAACAAAGCCTCTGTACTCATTTTGTTGAGCACAAACAAATTGGAATGAAATGAGCGTTATAAGCAATAATGCGAGGCGCAAAAACAAATTTTATATAATTTGTCCAAATTTAATAAAATTAATGTCGTTTGATCTTTCTGGATGTTGGTAAAGTTTTTTTCACCCAACAAACCCATAAATCTCTATATTAGAGAAATAAAAAAAATGAAGAAAAAGGATATTAGAATATTGTTAGTTGATGATGAACCAGATGTTATTGAGATAATAAAATATAATTTGGAGCAGGATGGCTACAATGTAAAAACAGCTTCTAACGGTAAAGAAGCTCTGATAAAGGCTAAAAAAAGTATACCTCATTTGATAATTATGGATGTGATGATGCCCGAAATGGATGGAATTGAAGCCTGTGAAAATTTGCGAAGCGACAAGATTTTCAATGATACCATTATCATGTTTCTCACCGCCAGAGGTGAGGATTATTCCCACATGGCAGCCTTTGATGCAGGTGCAGATGACTACGTCACGAAGCCTATTAAGCCCAAAATTATTGTTTCCAAAGTCAAAGCTTTGTTGCGCCGTCTCAAGAAAGAGGACGATAGCCAAGACAAAATACAAGTGGGCAAACTCATAATCGACAAAGAACAATACGAAGTTACTCATAAAGGTCAAACCTTCTCTTTACCCAGAAAAGAATTTGAACTCCTCTATCTTTTGGCATCTAAACCAGACAAGGTAATTAAAAGAGAAAAAATCATGGAAAACATTTGGGGAAGCCAAGTCGTGGTAGGTGACAGAACGATAGACGTTCACATTCGAAAACTTAGAGAAAAGGTGGGTGATAAATTTTTTAAGACGGTTAAAGGGGTAGGTTACAAATTTGTCAAACCGATCAAATAACAAAAGGTTTGAGGATAAAGAATTTTAGAGTTGCATTTCGGCTGTCGTCCATTTTGGTAGCTTTTTTGATTTTGCTTTTGTCCCTTTTGTTTTTGGTCACTGATTTACAATTCGAAACTGAAATTCTTGTGGCATTCGCATTCATATTTTTGTTTTTCTTTATTTTTTCAGTATTCTTGATTAATTTCCGAATCGAAAGGTTTATTCTCAATAAGATTAAGGGTATTTATAATGACCTTTCCCCATCAGGGGTATCAATGAGCCAGCAAATTGTTCAATCTGATATGGAGGCTCTCCGAGAGAGTGTTAAAAAATTTGCTGACGACAAAAAATTAGAAATTGAGACCCTTAAGGAAAAAGAGGATTACCGTAAAGAATTTATTGGAAACATCTCACACGAGCTAAAAACTCCTTTGTTTACCATCCAAGGATATGTACTTACCTTACTTGAAGGAGCCATTAGAGATAAAAAAGTAAGGGAAAAATACCTCAAACGAACTGCAAAAGGTGTAGATCGGTTGATTTATGTAGTTAAAGACTTGGATTTGATTACCCAATTTGAATCAGGAATTAAAACCATCGAAAGAACCAATTTTGATATCAATGAAGTGATTGAAAATGTTTTTGATTTGCTCGAGATGCAAGCCATAAAAAACAAAATTTCTCTAGGGTTTGATCGTGAGTACCCCCACTCTTTTTTAGTTTTTGCTGACGAGGAGCGCATCCAGCAGGTTTTGACCAATTTGATCGTCAATTCACTAAAATATGGTATAAAAAATGGAAAAACTGAGGTAAGCTTGGAAGTACTAAATAAGGAAAAAATTTTAGTCAAAATTTCAGATAATGGGGAAGGGATTGAAGAAGAACACTTGCCGCGACTATTTGAGCGCTTTTATCGTGTAGACAAATCTGGCAACCGCAAAGCCGGAGGTTCAGGATTGGGTTTGTCAATTGTCAAACATATCATTGAAGCTCATCAAGAGAAGCTATTGGTTGAGAGTAAATTAGGTTCGGGCTCAGAATTTTCATTTACCCTTCAGCGGGCTAGCAAAGGGGCATAATCATTTTAAGAATAATAATCCATTAGCTAACTTTGTCATATGACATATGACCATGGGAAGTAAAAACAAACAAAAAAGATTCAGGGAGAACGAAACCTTTAAAAATGTGATTCAGCCTGCACGGGAGATAATGGAAAAAGACGCTTTTGAACTCAAGGGCCAATGGCATTTAAAGTATTTCAAGAATAATCATCCCATAGTATTAGAGCTTGGTTGTGGAAAAGGTGAATACACTCTTCATTTGGCAGAACAAAATCCAAATATGAATTATATTGGTATAGATATAAAAGGCGCTCGCTTTTGGAGGGGTGCAAAGACGGCTCTTGAGGGAAAAAGGAATAACATAGCATTCGTCCGCGCAGAAATCGAGTTGATTGAAGCCCTTTTTGCCTTTAGTGAAGTGGCCCAAATCTGGATCACCTTTCCCGATCCACAAATCAAGTTTAAAAGAACCAAACACCGTTTGACCCACCCTGATTTTTTGAGTAGATACCGACAGATATTGCAAGCCGATGGAAGTGTTCATCTCAAAACCGACAGTGCATTTTTACACGGCTACACCTTGGGTTTGATCAACGACCAGGCCTATCGCCTAATTTATGCCCATCATGACATATATAATAACCCCGATGCTCCGCAGATTGCTACAGCTGTTCAAACATTCTATGAAAAAATGTTTTTGAAGCAAAACAAACCCATCACCTATCTTCAATTTCAATTCACTTGATGTCCCTTTTTTTTGATCAGGTTTATGTTGTTGTTCAAAAGATTCCTCCCGGGAGGGTTACCTCCTACGGTGCCATTGCACGTTATTTGGGTCATCCCAAAAGTGCAAGAATGGTAGGTTATGCTATGAATGCCTCTCACAATCGCCCCGAAATTCCTGCCCATCGCGTAGTCAATCGTAATGGATTATTAAGTGGGAAGCACCATTTCCCCGGATCCAAATTGATGCAACAACTTCTTGAAAGTGAGGGCCTAAGTATAAAAAACGATCAAATAATTGATTTCAATATTTTTTTTTGGGATCCAAATATTGCCCTCCCGCCAATTGAAATCTAAACTTTTGTTTCCGGACAGATTAGAGTATATTTGTCTTAAATTAAGTTTTGAAGATGAAATTGAAAAAGCTAGATGTGGTCGAGGCCTTAAAAACCATTACTGCTCCTGGTGCTGCAGAAAACTTAGTTGACAGCAAGGCAGTAACCAATATAATGGTCTTTGGGGATCAAATCGATATTGATGTACTTTTATCTAATCCTAGCTTACAAGCCCGAAAAAAATTAGAGGTCACTATATTGGAAGTTCTGCACCAAAAGGTTCATCCTAAGGCCAAAATCAAAATTAATACTAAAGTAAAAACATCCCCCAAGCAACCTCCAATTAAGGGTCAGCCATTACCGGGAATTGATTCTGTCATAGCGGTTTCCTCTGGAAAAGGAGGGGTAGGAAAATCCACAGTAACAGCCAATCTCGCGGTTACCCTCTCTAAAATGGGATGTAAAGTTGGGGTTTTGGATGCTGATATCTACGGACCTTCCATTCCCACAATGTTTGATATGGAAGGAAAAAGGCCTCTGTCGGTTTCTGTAGATGGCAAAACCAAAATGGCTCCTATAGAAAACTATGGTGTTAAGGTTTTGTCCATTGGATTTTTCACTCAACCGAATCAGGCCGTGATATGGCGTGGACCTATGGCGGCTAAAGCCCTGAATCAGATGATCTTTGACTCCGATTGGGGAAAGCTAGACTTTTTAATAATCGACCTTCCTCCTGGTACCGGTGATATTCACCTCAGTATTGTCCAGTCCCTTCCCCTTAATGGTGCAGTGGTAGTCAGCACCCCACAAATTATAGCTTTGGCTGACGCCCGAAAAGGAATTGCCATGTTCAAACAAGAAAACATTGATGTTCCTGTTCTGGGGATCATCGAAAATATGGCCTATTTTACCCCTGAAGAATTACCAGATAACAAATATTATATTTTCGGAAGGCAAGGTGCAGAAAATTTAGCTGCAGATAACAATGTACCCTTCCTCGGTGCTTTACCATTAGTTCAAAGTGTCAGAGAGGCGGCTGATGTGGGAAGGCCTGCGGCCTTGCAACAAGGAACACCCATACAGGAATCCATCACTGAGGTCACTCAGAATTTGGTTACTGAATTATTGAAAAGAAATACCAATTTACCTCCAACCAAGGCGGTTGCCATAACTCATATGGTGGGCTGTGCCGCCGTAAAATAAAATAAATGGACTCAAAAATAGAAGAAAAAGTTTTAGTTGCACTTGAAGAGATTCGTCCTTTTTTGGCCTCAGACGGTGGAGATATCTCTCTGGTCTCAATCGAAAACGACAAAAAGGTAAAGGTACAACTCCATGGAGCTTGTGTTTCCTGCACAGTCAACCAGATGACCCTAAAGACTGGGGTTGAAATGACCATAAAAAAACATGTTCCTCAAATTGAGGAGGTTGTTAGTGTACCACCTGCTTAAACCATGATAAAGACTGATATAATAATTATTGGAGCTGGTCCCACTGGACTGTTTGCCGTATTTGAAGCTGGATTACTAAAATTAAAATGCCACCTTATTGACTCCCTGCCTCAACCCGGGGGCCAGTGTGCTGAGATTTACCCTAAAAAACCCATTTATGATATTCCCTCTCGACCCGAAATTTTAGCTGGTGACTTGGTAGATCAATTGATGGCACAAATCCAGCCTTTCAAACCTGGTTTTACCCTAGGGGAAACTGCCAAAGAGATTAATAGAAAGCGGGATGGTAGTTTTGTAGTTACCACGGACAAGGGTACCCAGCACCAGGCACAAGTTGTGGCTATTGCCGGAGGATTGGGGACTTTCGAACCCCGAAAGCCTGATCTGGCGAATTTGACAATCTGGGAAAACAAGGGGGTGGATTACATTATACGTGAACCAGAAAAATACCGTAACAAAAATGTGCTCATTGCCGGTGGAGGTGACTCGGCTTTAGACTGGACTATTGTATTAGCCGAATTGGCGCAATCCGTTACACTAGTTCACCGACGTAATCAATTCAGAGGGGCACTTGACTCGGTGCAAAAAGTACAAGCACTAAAAGACCAAAATAAAATTCAATTAATCACCCCTGCCGAAGTTATAACTTTGGATGGCGGCAGGCATCTGACCAATCTAACTCTAAAGGTCGATGGGACTTCGGTTAACCAAGCTGTCGATTATTTTATTCCACTTTTTGGACTTACCCCTAAACTTGGTCCCATAGCTAATTGGGGGTTGGAAATTGAAAAAAACGCTATCAAAGTAGATAACAGTCTCGACTATCAAACTAATATTCCAGGTATATATGCTATCGGTGACGTTAATATTTATCCTGGCAAACTCAAACTTATCCTTTGTGGATTCCACGAAGCCACCTTGATGTGTCAGAGTGCGTTTCAGCGTATTTTTCCTAAAAAAAAAAATGTACTTAAATACACCACTGTAAGTGGAATTACTGGATTTGACGGTAGTAGAAAAGAAGCCCAAAAATCAACTATCAAAACAATCGAATAAATGGATATCAAAATCACGGTAATTGACAGATCTGGCAAAGTACATGAACTAGAGGCACCCACCGATATCAATATGAACCTTATGGAAGTTTGTAAATCCTATGAATTGCCTGTAGATGGCACATGTGGTGGAATCGCAATGTGTGCCTCCTGTCAATGCTATGTTTTGAGTAATCATCCTTTAGAGAAGAAAAGCCCGGATGAAGAGGCCATGTTATCCGAGGCCTTTTATGTAAAAGAAAATAGCCGCTTAGGTTGTCAAATTCAAATAGATAAAAAACTAGACGGACTAACAGTTGAATTGACTCCATAGTATTCCCAAACCTATTTGATTAAAATCTATTTCTGTTGATCCGACACATATTTAAATAAATCGTTATAATCAACGTTTTAAAAATTGTGATTAATTTTATATTTAATAAGTACTTCCAAAACTAAACATTTTCAAACTGTTATATTTTTTTCCACCCCGATCATCAAGTATCTTTGTGATACATGAATACGAATTCTTTTATTTTCAACACCAATATACAAGGTCAATATCGTACCGAATGGCAGGCTCCTAGTAATATTGCATTGGTGAAATACTGGGGAAAATACGGAGAACAATTACCAGAAAATCCTTCAATTAGTTTTACCCTCTCTCAGTGTTTTACGACTACTGAAGTAAGTTTTTCTATACGAGAATCAGAAGGAGTAACTTTTGATTTTTTGTTTGAACAAAAAAAGCAACCCGAGTTCTATCCTAAGATTCAGCAGTTTATGGAACGAATTACACCTTACTTCCCTGCTTTGAAGCGGCATCATATGTCTATTTCTAGTCATAATTCTTTTCCTCATAGTAGTGGTATCGCATCCTCGGCCTCTGCAATGGCCGCATTAGCTCTTTGCATAGTAGATTTTGAAAAACAGTTCCACAGTGATTTGACAGAGGAAGCTTTTTTACAAAAAGCCTCATTTTTGGCCCGATTGGGCTCTGGAAGTGCAGCTAGAAGTATTGCAGGACCCCTTAGCATTTGGGGATATACTGAGGCTTTTTCTCAAAGTAATGACCACTACGCCATAGCACCCTCTGAGGAATGGCATCCCATTTTCCTCGACTATCAAGATACTGTTTTGATTGTGGACAAAGGACAAAAAAAGGTCGGTAGTACCTTAGGCCACGCACTTATGCAAGATCATCCTTTTGCGAACCAACGCTTCAAACAGGCTAATGAAAATTTAGGAGAATTCAAAAGAGTTCTTGTCGCTGGTGATCTCAAGCGTTTTATTGATCTGGTTGAGTCGGAGGCCCTATGCCTACACGCAATGATGATGACCTCCAACCCACGTTTTGTATTGATGCAACCTAACACTCTAAGTATAATAAAAAAAGTAGAGGATTTTAGATTACAAACTCAATTGCCACTCTGTTTTACACTTGATGCTGGAGCTAACGTTCACTTACTCTATCCTCTTCAAGATCGAATTCCCATTATAGATTTTATCCAAGAAGAGTTGGTTGTCCATTGTCAAAAAGGACAATACATTGAGGATCAAGTGGGAAATGGTGCTAAAAAAATTTTAGTCTAGTATTTTGAAGGGACCTTTATTTTTTGCAAAAATTTTACTATTTGGTGAATATGGTATCATAATAGGCTCTAAAGGATTGTCCATACCCTTCTTTTTTTTTGGTGGAAGACTACGGTTGACTGAAGCGGAAAATGAGACTACCCTAGCTTCTAACCAAAGTTTATGTGAATACACTCAATATCTAGCGGGTTTGCCGAAGGATTTACTACGTTTGGATTGGGAAGCCCTTAAAGCAGACTTAGATCGCAAACTCTATTTTGATAGCAATATTCCTCAGGGTTATGGAGTTGGCAGTAGTGGGGCATTGGTAGCTGCTTTTTATGATCGCTATGCGCTGGAAAAAATTTATCCCCAGGACGATTTGAGCTCCCAAAAACTTAACTATTTAAAAAATATTTTTGGTACAATGGAGTCTCATTTTCATGGTCAGTCTTCCGGTTTAGATCCCCTAAACAGCTATTTGAGTTTGCCCTTATTAATTCATTCAAAGGATAATATCGAATACACAGGAACCCTTGAACAAAACCCCTCCGGTCAAGGGGCTGTTTTTTTAATTGATACCGGAAGTAGTGGTGTTACCGCGCCAATGGTTTCTCTGTTTATGGAATACATGAAAAAGGAGGAATTTCGTAAAATGATGAACTATGAATTTACTCAAATAACAGACCTTTGCATTGAAAATTTTCTGAAAAGCAACCTAAAATCTCTTTTTGAGAACATGAAATCTCTTTCAACTTTGATTTTACGAAACTTTAAGCCCATGATCCCTTCCCAATTTCAAGGGCTATGGAAAAAGGGATTGGAAACTAACGTCTATTATCTAAAATTATGTGGTTCAGGCGGTGGTGGGTATTTAATGGGATTTACCGAAGATCTCATTACGGCTAAAAAGTTAATGCAGGGCTGTCAGCTTGAAGTAGTTCATTACTTCTAGCTCAAAAAGACTGGATCAACTAGTAATAAAACCCCCTTATTTATTCACTAATTAACCTCAAAGCTAAATACCAAATCAATTTTTCAATTTGATTGCTCCATTTGGAATTGACTCAAAAAACGTAACTTTGAACTTACAATTTGCGTAAAGCTCGCATTCTATTTGAATACTGCGAATTTATATTATTTACAGATAAGAAAGTCGTGTCAAAAAATTTCAAAAAACCCTTTCCCAAAGTCGAGAGTGCAGATCCTGTTGGTATTCGATTAAACAAGTTTCTCTCCAATGCTGGTTTATGTTCTCGCCGAGAGGCTGACCAGTTAATCGCTATGGGCTTGGTCCAGATCAACGGTAAAGTTGTCACCGAGATGGGTATTAGAGTTCAGCGTGGCGACCAAGTCCGCTACGATGATCAAAAGGTCAACAGCAGTCCCCCCATATACCTGCTGCTGAACAAACCAAAGGGTTTTGTTGCGACTACACAAGGTGGAAAGATCAAAAAATCTGTGCAAGAGCTGATCCGCAGTACCTATTCCGAAATAATACCGCCCATTGGTGATATGGGCCGAGCGATGACCGGTTTAA
>CAJWAY010000002.1 GCA_913020685.1 uncultured Flavobacteriaceae bacterium | reverse complement strand
AAAGTCGAGCTTGTGCATCTTTCATAACACCACCCATTCCAAGATTAGACCATTGTTCAAACCATGGAGATACGAAGTATAGAATTAAAGCTATTAAGAATTGTATGTGCGAAAAGATCAATCCAAACAGGAATAGTCTAAGATCTATGGATTCGAAATCTTTTCCATTTATTTTTCCGGTAATTGCATTAAATATACAGAGAATTAAAACCAGTAAAACTAAATAAGCCCAAGATGAGTGAAGGTTCTTGAGTATTAAATACATGATTTGATTTTTTTGAAATATACGACATTCTTCGAATCAATAAACTATAAAAATAAAAACTAAATGGTTGAAACCCTTAGGGTATTGACCATCCCTTTTTTAATAATCGGCATGGCAGTTAGGTTAACAAGAAGATCTCCTTTATTAACATAGCCAGTTTTTTCGGCTATCTCATTGATCTCCTCGACAGTTTTGTCAGTGCTTTCAAAACTGTCATAGAAAAAGGCTTTGACCCCCCAAATGAGATTGAGTTGGGTTAGAATTCTTTTATTTGGGGTAAAAACTAAAATATGGGAATTGGGGCGCCATGCCGAAATTTGAAATGCAGTATAACCACTATTGGTAAGGGTACATATAGCTTTGGCCTTAACATCATTAGCTATGTGTACGGCGTGATAACAAATGGACTTGGTAATGAATCTAACAGTTCTAATATTTGGTGGTTTTTGTGGGACAGAGATTAGATCTGAATTTTCCACACTGCGAATGATGGAAGTCATAGTTTTGATAACCTGAACGGGATATTCTCCAATGGAAGTTTCCCCTGAGAGCATTACGGCGTCTGCTCCATCCATTACCGAATTGGCAACATCGTTTACCTCTGCTCGAGTTGCAGTAAGGCTGTCAATCATACTTTCCATCATCTGGGTTGCAATTATGACGGGAATCCTTGCTTTTTTTGCCCTTTTAACTAATTCTTTTTGAACCAAAGGAACTTCCGCAGGGGGGATTTCTACTCCTAGATCACCACGCGCTACCATAAGACCATCACAATAAGAAATAATTTTATCTATATTATCAATTCCCTCAGGTTTTTCAATTTTAGCAATTATTGGAATTTTATGGTCAGAGTGTTTTTCGATTAATTTTTTCAAATCCAAAATATCTTCACTGTATCTAACAAAGGACAAGGCAATCCAATCCACCTCTTGTTTGATTGCAAATTCAGCATCAATTACATCTTTTTCTGTCAATGCGGGTAACGAAATTTTGGTATTTGGAAGATTTACCCCTTTTTTGGATTTTAATTTTCCTCCTTGAATTACTTTGGTTTTGACGTTTTCTTTTTTATCAGTTGAAATTACCTCAAAAATCAGCTTACCATCATCCAATAGAATTCTTTCTCCAGGTTTAACATCTTTGGAGAAATTTTTATAATTCACAAAGACTTTTTCATTGTTTCCCAAAAAAGGTTCACCGTTAAGAAATAAGATTTGATCTCCAGGGGTAACAACTGTTTTTTCCTCTACCTCTCCAATCCTTAGTTTGGGTCCCTGAAGGTCGGC
Organism: uncultured Flavobacteriaceae bacterium; assembly: GCA_913020685.1. Lineage (GTDB taxonomy): Bacteria > Bacteroidota > Bacteroidia > Flavobacteriales > Flavobacteriaceae > UBA8316. The sequence goes on along the minus strand of CAJWAY010000002.1, from coordinate 36,116 downwards.
CAAAATAGAGGTGTTGCAACCTAGTTTTTCTCCAAGATCACGAATAATTTTGATCCTTTTTTTAACTTCTCTATGCTCAGCGTGTGAAAAATTGATTCGGAAAACATCAACACCCGAGAGAATCATCTGTTCCATCACATTTTGATTGTTGGATGCTGGGCCTAATGTGGCTACAACTTTGGTTTTTTTTCTGCTGCTCATCAATATAAATTTAAGCTCAGATCAACCTTCAATTTACTTTGGTCAATCAAATATCGGTATGAAATTTGATCTATGTATTCCATTTTTTCTATCATTGTTTGGCCTTCGATACCTGAGTCAATTTTCATGATGTAGTCAACATCTTTCAAATCCTGAACCAAATATAATTCTTTTGTTTCAGGAATATCAAATAAGCCACTTCCCTTTTGAAGCTTATCCCTAAATTTCAGGCATCGATTGGAAAAGAGCCGGATTTCAATGCCTTTGATAAGGTCGATCCACTCATAGGTTACAAAATAAGAATCTGTTGGTAACCCTTTTTTTTTGAATTTGGTCTGGGTAAATCTGCACTGGCATTTTGAGTTAAGTAAAAATGCAAGGCGGTAAGCTTCGCAGCTGCTGTGAACCGCAATTAAAGAAAAATTGTCTTCATCAATTTCGTCTAAAATATAGTTTTTGATTTTAGTCATTAATCTTTAATTTGATATTCATTGCGTAATAAGCTCGTTTTGCAGCTTTTTCCTCAGACTTTTTTTTAGAAACTCCCCTTGCTTTTACAATCAGTTTGTTATCAAAATAAACTTGAGTGCTGTAGTTAAATTCTGGATCGAGTCCAGTTTCCGAATTAGTATCAAAATATATATTTTTTTTTATTTTTTGGCCCCATTCAATTAAAAGCCCTTTGTAACTCAAAACAGTATGCTCAAGTTGATTTACATTTACATGCTCCTCCAAAATTTTTTTTATTACAAACCGACTACATTTTTTAAACCCCCTATCAACGAAAATTGCACCAATTAATGCTTCAAGTAGATTACCATGGATATTCTTTCCAAAATCAATTTTGTTATTTTGGTCCAAGAAATCGATCAGACCTATTTTTAGTCCAATTTGATTTAGATTTTCTCGACTTACAATTTTTGCCCTGTACCTAGTCAATGTACCCTCCTTAGCAAATGGAAATTTGTCATAAAGGAAGTAGGAAACCACAATGCCAAGAATTGAGTCTCCCAAAAACTCCAGTCTTTCAAAATTGATTAGATGACCGTCATCATCTTTCAAGTTCTTAGATCGATGGGTAAATGCAGTGTAATAAATATCTCTGTTGTAAGCTTTTAGCGATGTAATTTTTCTAAGGCTACTGAAAAAAATCAAATCTTTTTTTATTGATGATTTCAGAAAGTGGCCCAATAAATTCACATTCTAAATTAGCTAATTTTTTTGAAAATTACGCAAGCGTTATGTCCCCCAAAACCAAAGGTATTTGAAAGTGCAACGTTAATGTTTCTTTTCTGGGGCTCACCAAATGTGAAATTAATTTTGGGATCAAATTGTTGATCAACCGATTGGTGGTTGATAGTAGGTGGAACGATGCTGTTTTTGATAGCCATGATACAGGCAATTGCCTCAATAGCTCCAGCAGCTCCAAGGAGGTGCCCGGTCATGGACTTAGTAGAATTTATATTGATTTTATATATGTGATCTCCAAAAACAGCTTGTACAGCATTTGTTTCGGCTACATCCCCCAAAGGAGTTGAAGTTCCATGCATGTTGATGGTGTCCACATCTTCTGGATTAAGACCTGCATCACGCAAGCAATTAATCATCACTTTTTTTGCTCCTATACCATCGGGGTGAGGAGCAGTCATGTGGTGAGCATCGGCGGAGAGTCCTCCTCCTGCCAGCTCAGCATATATTTTTGCACCCCTGGCTTTTGCATGCTCGTATTCTTCCAAAATTAGTGCACCCGCACCCTCTCCTAAAACAAAACCATCTCTGTCTCTGTCAAAGGGCCGAGATGCTGTTTTAGGATCCTCGTTTCTTGTTGATAAGGCATGCATGGCATTAAACCCACCAATACCAGCAATGGTTACTGCAGCCTCAGAACCACCGGAAACGATAATGTCAGCAAAACCCATTCTGATATAATTTAGTGAGTCGATCATGGCATTGGAGGAGGAAGCACAGGCAGAAACGGTCGCAAAATTAGGCCCCCTGAGGCCATACTTCATTGAAATGAGCCCTGGTGCAATATCCGAAATCATTTTGGGGATAAAAAAGGGATTGAAACGAGGAGATCCATCTCCTTTTGCAAAATTTAAAACTTCGTTTTGAAATGTTTCTAGTCCGCCAATCCCAGCACCCCATATCACTCCTACCCGATCTCTGTCTTCTTTTTCAAAATCTAACCCTGCATCAGTAACGGCCTCGTCTGTTGTTACCAGTGCATATTGAGCGAATCGATCACACTTTCGAACCTCTTTTCTGTCCATAAAATTTAGGGGATCGAAATTTTTCAACTCACAAGCAAATTGGGTTTTGAATTTTGAGGAATCGAAATGAGTGATAGGAGCAGCACCACTGGTACCAGATAATAAACCCTCCCAATAAGCCGGGAGGGTATTTCCTAAAGGAGTTAAGGCTCCCAATCCGGTAATTACTACACGTCTTGGTTTCATTTAAGCCAAAATTTAATTTGCTTGCTCAATAAATTGAATGGCTTGACCTACTGTAGCAATGTTCTCTGCTTGGTCATCTGGGATCTGAATGTCAAATTCTTTCTCGAATTCCATAATTAATTCAACGGTATCCAAAGAATCGGCACCTAAATCGTTGGTGAAATTAGCGTCAGCAACGACTTCATTTTCGTCTACTCCCAATTTATCAACGATGATTGCTTTTACTTTTGATGAAATATCAGACATAATCAAAATTTGTTTTTAAATTAATGTGCACAAAAATATAAAACTTTGGATCAAATCACCATTTAGAGAAAAGAATATAACTTTTCTTTGTGATGTGTTTTTTATAAATATATATCATAAATCACTAAATTATAAAGGTCAAAGAAAATTTATCTAAAATAAAATGGTTAAAAGGATTGTTCTGTTTGCATCTGGTTCAGGCACCAACGTCGAAAATATCATCAAATACTTTAAAAATAATCATCAAGTTAAGGTAATAAATGTCTTTACAAACAATCCCAAAGCAGGTGTAATTGAACGCGTTAGGCCATTTAAAATCCCTGTAAATGTTTTTGATAAAGTGCAATTAAATAGTGGAGTATTGTGTAAGCAAATAAAGCTTTTGAATCCAGATTTAATTGTCTTGGCTGGATTTTTACTTAAAATACCCTTGGCTTTCATTAATACATTTACTTTTAAAATCGTCAACATACATCCCTCACTACTCCCTAATCATGGAGGTAAAGGCATGTATGGGGATCGGGTCCATCAATCGGTAAAAGACGCTGGAGACCGTGAAACAGGTATAAGTATTCATTATGTAAATGAAAACTATGATGAAGGATCCATCATTTTTCAATCCAAAGTTGAGGTTGGTGACCAAGACAGCTTTGAAGATATTGCAAATAGGGTTCACCAATTGGAATACAAACACTATCCTGAGGTCATTCAAAAAATCTTATTTACAAAACATGTCGGGTAGAATTAAAATTTACACTGATGGATCTTCTAGAGGAAATCCTGGCCCGGGGGGTTATGGTATCATTATGGAATGGGAGGGAAAGGATTATGTTAAAGAATTTTCTGAGGGTTTTAGGTTGACGACAAATAATCGCATGGAACTTCTTGCAGTAATTATCGCCTTGGAGACCTTGAAAACTCAACCTATGGAAGTTATGGTTTTTTCCGATTCAAAGTATGTGATTGATGCGGTTCAAAAAAAATGGGTATTTAACTGGGAAAAAAAAGCGTTTAAAAACAAAAAAAACTCTGACCTGTGGAAGCGTTATCTTATTATCCACAGGAAACACAATGTAAGTTTTCAATGGATTAAAGGACACAATGCTCATTCTCAAAACGAACGGTGTGACCATTTAGCGGAAAAAGCGGCCAAACATTCCCCTATAAATGTTGATGCTTTCTATGAACAGAATCAAAACAAATCCGATCCATTTTAGCTATTTGAAAACTCTTAAATAAATCTTTAGTTAAATAACCAATGAGCCCTACTAAGTTTACTACTTTTGCTTAATGAATAATAAATTATTGGTAGTTGGGACGATGGCCTACGACGCTATTTCAACTCCTTTTGGAAAAGTTGATAAAATATTGGGCGGAGCTGCTACCTATATTGGTCTTTCTGCTTCCAGATTTAATCTAAACTGTGGGATTGTATCTGTTGTAGGAGAGGATTTCGAAAATCAGCATTTGAATTTACTTAAAAATCATGGTATTGACATTTCAGGAGTCGAAATAGTATCAGGTGGAGCTACTTTTTTTTGGAGTGGAAAATACCATAATGACATGAACACCAGAACCACTTTGGACACCCAACTAAATGTTTTGGAAAATTTTAAGCCAAAGATTCCACAGCATTTTAAATCTCCCGATTTCGTAATGCTTGGTAACCTATCTCCTAATGTTCAATTGCAAGCTTTGGAACAGTTGAATTCCAAGCCCAAGTTAACTATTTTAGATACTATGAATTTTTGGATGGATCATTTTAGATCTGGATTGGATCAAGTAATTGAAAAAGTAGACGTAATTTCCATAAATGACGAAGAAGCCAGGCAGCTGACCGGAGAGTACTCCTTGGTCAGAGCCGCCGCCCAAATTCATAAAATGGGTCCAGAATATGTGGTTATCAAAAAAGGAGAACATGGGGCATTTCTTTTTCACAATCATGAGATTTTTTGTGCTCCGGCCCTTCCATTAGATGAGGTTATTGACCCTACTGGTGCTGGAGATAGTTTTGCCGGAGGATTTATAGGATACTTGACTCAAACAGGAGATATTTCTTTTAATAACATGAAGTTAGCTTTAATTTATGGTTCGGCTATGGCCTCATTTACAGTTGAGAAGTTTGGAACGGAAAATATGTTAAATTATTCTCCAAATATGATGGCTGACCGCCTAAAAGCTTTCAAAGAATTAACTACATTTGAGATAGAGATTGAATAAAGTAAATCATTTAATAATATGAGTGACGCCATAAAGCACGAGTGTGGGATCGCAATGATTCATTTGAAAAAAGACCTTCATTACTTTAAAGAAAAGTACGGCACTGCAATGTATGGTATTAACAAAATGTATTTGATGATGGAAAAGCAGCACAATAGGGGCCAAGATGGTGCTGGTTTAGCTTGCGTCAAATTAAATATGAGCCCAGGCCAACGATATATCGCCAGGGTTCGCTCTAACGGTCAGCAACCAATTCAAGATATTTTTAAAAAGGTAAATAAAGGTTTTAAACAAGCGAGTATACAACACCCCAACTTACGGGAAGATATAGATCAGTTTAAAAAATTTGTTCCTTTCGCAGGAGAATTACTGCTAGGTCATGTACGCTACGGAACTTTTGGAAAGAATAGCATTGAAAGCGTTCATCCTTTTTTGAGGCAGAACAATTGGATGCATAGAAATTTGATAGTTGCTGGAAACTTTAATTTAACTAATGTTAGTGAACTTTTTGATACCTTGGTTGAGCTTGGTCAACATCCCAAAGAAAAAGCTGATACTATAACTGTAATGGAAAAAATTGGACATTTTTTGGATGATGCCGTGGCTAAAATTTATAAGAAATTAAAAAAGGAGGGATTTACAAAATCAGCTGCTTCTCCTCAAATTGCAGAGCTACTAAGTATGAAAAAGGTTTTGCGAAAAGCGTCCAAGAAATGGGATGGTGGTTATACCATTGCAGGGCTATTAGGCCATGGGGAATCTTTTGTTTTAAGAGATCCTGCTGGGATTCGACCTGCTTTCTACTACGATGATGATGAAATACTAGTGGTTGCATCTGAAAGACCAGCCATTCAAACAGTGTTTAATGTAGCTTTTGAGAATATTCTTGAGCTGCCTCCTGGCTGTGCCTTACTGACCAAAAAATCTGGTGCTGTAAAATTGAGCCAAATTCAGCAATCTGTAGCCCCCAAATCTTGTTCATTTGAGAGAATTTATTTTTCAAGAGGAGGTGATGCTGAAATATATAAAGAGCGTAAAAAATTGGGAAGATTGTTGTTCCCTCAAATCCAAAAAAGCATTGACGACGATCTTAAAAATACTGTATTCTCCTTTATTCCAAATACTGCTGAAACCTCATTCTATGGCCTCTTGGGTGCCGTTCAAGATAATATTGTTCAATTGCTAAAAGATAGTATGCAAAACAAAAAACATCTTCAAAACGGTGAGCTTGAAAAGCTATTTTCTTTACGTCCCAGAATTGAAAAAATAGCGATCAAAGATGCCAAACTGAGGACTTTTATCACTGAAGATGCCAGTAGGGACGATCTTGTGGCTCACGTGTACGATGTGACCTACGGGGTAATTAAACCTACCGACAATTTGGTAATTATCGACGATAGTATTGTTAGGGGAACTACCTTACAAAAGAGTATTTTGAAGATGTTGGATCGGCTTAACCCCAAAAAAATTATTATTGTTTCTAGTGCACCTCAGATCCGTTATCCCGATTGTTATGGAATAGACATGGCTAAAATTGACAACTTTATTGTTTTTAAGGCAACACTCAAGCTTCTCGAAGACCGGAATAATTTAGAACAAACCTTAGATAGTATTTACAGCAAATGCAAACTCAACCAAGGTTATCCATTAGAGAAGGTAGAAAATTGTGTGAGAGCCTTATACGAACCTTTTTCCGATGAGCAAATTTCAGCCAAAATTGCACAAATGCTTAAAGGGGATAGTATCAAGGCTGAGGTAGAAGTAATTTTTCAAACAATAGAAGATTTGCATCAAGCCTGCCCGAAAAATCTTGGTGATTGGTATTTTTCTGGAGACTATCCAACACCTGGAGGTAATAGGGTCGTAAACCGCGCTTTTATGAATTTTTATGAGGGAAAATCTGTGAGAGCCTATTAATTATTGGGAATAAATTTTTTGAAGAATTAAAAAAAATTATTTTTTTTAAATAAAGTTTATCTAAAATCCAGTTATCAGAAAAAAGTGCATTTTAACGTTTTATTATTAACTCAGTATTTCTTTAAGGTACTTTTATAAAACCAGAACATAAGTAGGTTAAGTTCATGGTAAGATTTGGGGCAAAAAGGGAGGATTTATCCTCCCTTTTTATTTTTCACCTATTTAGAAAGAATCCCTTTTTTACTTGTTTTGTTCATATAATTCACTCACTTTTTCCCAGTTAATCACATTAAAAAATGCATTAATATAATCTGGTCTTCTGTTTTGGTAATTGAGATAATAAGCGTGTTCCCAAATGTCAATACCAAGAATAGGAGTTCCTCCACATCCGATACCCGGCATCAAGGGATTGTCTTGATTAGCAGATGAACAAACTTCTACTTTGCCTCCTTTTTGAACACAAAGCCAAGCCCAGCCAGAACCAAATTGGTTAGCAGCTGCATTGGAAAAAGCGGATTTAAAACTTTCAAATGATCCATAAGCTGCATCAATGGCTTGCGCTAAGGTACTCAAGGGAGTTCCCCCTCCATTAGGCCCCATCACTTCCCAAAACAAAGAGTGATTATAATATCCTCCTCCATTGTTTCTTAGAGCAGCATTGTCCATGTCTAAGTTTTCTAAAATAGATTCAATTGTGTCAGACTCCATTCCCGATCCCTCAAGCGCACCGTTGAGCTTTGTTGTGTAACCATTGTGGTGTTTACTGTAGTGAATCTCCATAGTTTTTGCATCTATATGCGGTTCTAATGCATCGTAAGCATAAGGTAATTGTGGTAGTTCGAAAGCCATAATAATATTTAATTTTTTACAAAATTATAATTTCTTTTATTGATTTGTTAAATGATGACAGCTAAAAACCTAATTTTAAAAATTATACCAATATATGGAATCAAGTCCTTTTCAAATCATAAATGCGTCTGCAGGCTCTGGAAAGACATATACATTGGTTTACGCTTACCTTAAAAAATTACTCTGCACACATCACGATAATGGCTATCGAAATATGCTGGCACTGACTTTTACCAATAAGGCTGTCAATGAGATGAAATTCAGAATTTTGAACAACCTCTATCTGCTTGCCCATCATTTAGAGGATGATAAAATCAAAGATATACGCTCCAGTTTGATTATTGATCTGAGAATAGACTTACCATCATTGCAACAAAAAGCGCAAAGGGTTTTGAACAAAATTCTTCACGAGTATGCCGCTTTTGAAGTCATTACGCTAGATAGTTTTACCCACAAAATCATTAAGAGTTTTGCCAAAGATTTAAAAATACCCGCCAGCTTTGAGGTTACCCTGGACAGTGATATGTTACTGGAAGAAATGACAGAAAATATTCTGGATCAAGCCGGTATAGACAGAGATTTGACCGAAACCCTTGTCACTTTTAGTTTAAATAAAATTGAAGAACTCAAGAGTTGGAATATTGGTCAGGATTTATTTGATTTCTCAAAACTCCTGCTCAATGAAAACGATCGGCAACCACTATCTGATTTAAAAAATATAGATCAAAAAGATTTTAAACCACAAAAAATAGCTTTCGAAAAACTTCTCAGATCCCAAGAGGATGAACTCAGGGCACTAGGAGTCGATACACTTAAATTACTCAACTATCAGGGATTGACCCAAGATGATTTCAATCGAAAAATTCTCTACAAACATTTTGAAAAAATAGCCAATGGAACAATTGATGGACTTTATAAAAACCAATTGGAAAAAAACCTCATAGAAGGACAACGTCTGTTCACACAATCTCTTTCCAAGAACAAAAAAACGATCATCGATGCTTTGATTCCTAGGTTGCTTGAAAGTTTTACAAAAGCCAAAACCAAAGTAGGTAGGATTTTACTTTTGAAGAGTATCATTAGTCAATGGACTCCCTTGTCTTTGATTGGCCTCATGGAAAAAGGTCTTGATGAACTTCAACTTCCCGAAAACCGATTACTTCTCAGCCGATTTAATGAGATTATTGATGATGAAATTTCCGACCTTGATACTCCATACATTTACGAGCGTCTGGGAGAAAAATACCGTTATTACTTTATAGACGAATTTCAAGATACTTCCCGCTTACAATGGAAAAATCTCATTCCTTTAATTTCCAACGCTTTACAGGGGCTAGACGATGACCATCAAGTGGGATCGTTATTTCTCGTTGGCGATCCCAAACAAGCAATATACAGATGGAGGGGAGGGGACAACGAACAATTTTTGAGTCTTTTGAAAAAAGAAAGCCCCTTTCAGCAATTGCTTCCCGAGATTACCCTTCTACCCAAAAATCATAGGAGCCGAAGGGCCATTGTAGATTTCAACAATCAGTTTTTTGGATGGGTAGGTTCAGTATGCGAAGACCCCCAGCAAAAGCAAATGTTCGGGCAACAAACCCAACAGGAATTTAATCTCAAAAAGGGAGGCCAAGTAGAGCTAAGGTTTATCGAAAAGAGTAGGAAAAAAGAAATTACTAATCCTCTCTATCAAGAACAAACTGTCAGCTCACTCAAAGCTGCACGATCCAGTGGTTTTTTGTGGAAAGACATGGCTATTTTAGTTAGAAAAAAAGAGCAGGCAGCTATAATTGCTGAGGTACTTCAGAGACAAGACATACCCATGATCTCCTCAGAGTCATTATCACTGGGTAGTTCTCAAAAAGTAAATTTCCTTATTTCGCTTATTCGTGTAACAATAGATCCCGATAATGAGGAGGAAAGAAAGAATATCATTGAATTTTTGTACAACAATAAGGGCACAAAAATCGATTTGCACCAAAGCATGAGTTTATCTATTTTTCTTCCCATTTTTGCCTTTCAAAAAGAAATTAAAAAACAATTTGAATTTTCATTTGATTTTCAGTTTTTTTCAAAGAAATCTCTTTACAATGCGGTTGAATATGCCATTGCCGCCTTTCAACTGATTGAAAATACGGAGGCACATTTAAATGCTTTTTTGGATGATATCTTTGAGTTCAGTAGTCAAGCCCAAGGAGGTTTCATGAGTTACCTTCACTATTGGGAGAAAAAGGGAAAGGATCAAAAAATTGTCATTCCTGAGGGAACCAATGCTGTCAAAATCTTGACCATTCACAAGGCTAAGGGACTTGAGTTTCCTGTAGTGGTTATACCTTTCGCCTCAGAAGAATTGGTTTCCTCCAGGAGTCGAAAAGTATGGTACCCCATCAAAAATCATTTTGAAACTCCCTTCAGTTGGGGAAGAATTCATTTTTCAAATAAATTAAAATACTTGGGTGAAGAAGCCACTGCATTTTATGAGAGTCAGCTTTTGGCAGAGCAAAGAGATGCCCTAAACATCCTCTATGTGGCTTTGACCCGAGCTGTTTCTAAAATGTATTTGATATGCACTTTGGAAGATAAAAACATTCCTGTCAATAAAAGTTATGCCACTTTGCTCAATCATTTTGTAAGAAGTCGAAATCAAACCCCTAAAATAGAAGACCCTTTTAGGTGGGTTACTGTTGAAAAGGAGGAGATGGAAGAAGAGGATGAAATTCCCCTTAAAACCTTCAAACCCGATTTCAAAGTTCACTCAAATTGGCAAAAGAGACTTTGGCTACAAATGCATGCAAAGAACGACGATTCGACCATTACCGCCAGAAAAGAAGGTGTGTTGGTTCACGATTTAATGGCCGAAGTAAACTTTGCCAAGGATATTTCCACTGTGGTTACCAATTCCCTGCATTCCGGGAATATAAACAAAAAGGAATTCGATCACTATCTGCAAATGTTAAAAAATATCGTGAATCATCCCCAACTTTCACCCTTCTATCAAGAAGAAATCGAAGTTTATAATGAAAAAGATATTTTGATTCCTCAAAAATTTATTGTTCGTCCCGATAGGATTGTAAAAAATAAAGATGGCTGGGTGATTATTGATTATAAAACTGGAAAAGAACGGCCCCATCATTTTGCTCAAATTACTTACTATGCTGAGCTACTGGAGGAGATGACCCAAGAAAAATCAAAATGCTATATAGTTTACATTGGGAAAAATACAATAGTAAAGACGATAGTATGATGTTTTACTTTAGGATTGAAAAATAAGGATGAAAACCTTTTTGGATGAAATAGCGGAAGAAATTATCAATTCAAAATATCCTTTTGAATCTATTAAAATTGTTGTGCCCAATCAACGGGCAAGTTTGTTTTTAAAGAACGCATTGGCCCTTCAAATTCAAAAACCGGCTTTTGCTCCTGAAATCCTGAGTGTCGAGAACTTTGTAGAGGAGCTTTCTAACCTTTCAAAGATTTCCCCCGTTGATTTGACCTTTGAATTTTACTCTGCCTACCAAGCAGTATCAGATGAAAAACACCGAGATTCTTTCGATCAATTTTTGGGTTGGGCTAAGATAATTTTATCCGATTTCAATGAGATAGACGCCCATTTGGTGGATGTCAAAACTTTATTTGATTTCCAATTTTCGCTCCAGGAAATGACACAATGGACCAAAAGTGAAGATCAGACTAATATTATCCAAAACCATATGGAATTTTGGAGACTTATGCCTGCGCTTTATGAGGAATTAAATCAAAGGCTAGAAGAAAAACAGAAAGGAACCCTGGGTTTTATTTTTAGAGAGGCGGTTGCCAATTTGGAGTTTTATTTAAACCAGACCAACAAATACCATTATTTTGTAGGTTTCAATGCCCTTAATGAATCCGAAGCCCAGATCATTCAGGAAATTATAGACCGAAATAAGGGAAAACTCTGTTGGGACATAGATCACTATTTCTTTCATGACAAGGCTCATGCCGCCGGGAAATTTATTCGTCAGTATCATGCAGAATGGAAATCCTTACGCTCCCAACCTACTTCATTTAAAAAGCACTATGCTCAATCTAAAAGAATTGAACTTATTGGTGTGAGTAAAAATATTGCTCAAGCCAAATGTGCTGGTCAATTGGCCGGACAGCTGGCATCAGACTACCCCGATGAAAAAATAGCAGTGGTGTTGGGCAACGAATCCATTTTAACCCCGGCACTTTCTGCCATAGATAATATTGCTTTGAATTGGAATGTCACCATGGGCTACCCCTTGAAGGAAACCCCTACAGCCAATTTTTTCGAAATATTTTTTCAGTTACACCTAAACAACAAGAAGGGCTCTTTCTTTTATAAAAACCTCAAAAGTTTATTTTCCACACCTTGGTGCCATTCACTGCTCCAATATCATCATTTGAATTTCAAAGAGTTTCTAAAAGAGATGGAGTCCAAAAATCTTTTTCGTTTTGCTCAAAACCAACTTTATGCATCGGATAACGTTAAATCCATCGACTATTGCTTTTTTGCTCCAGTCGATTCCGTTGACGATTTCCTCCCTCGACTGATTCGCATATGTGACTATCATATTGATTTTTTGGAACAGATACAAGAAACAGATGCTGCACTCCATTTGGCCTATTTTGAAAAATTCAAAACCATTTTTAATCAGTTGGAAGCTATGCATCAAAAATACGCTTTCATTGAAAATCTTCAATTGTTAATTTTGGTCTTTAGATGGTTTGTCAAGAGTGAGAAGATCGATTTTTTGGGAGAACCACTTAAAGGCATTCAGTTTATGGGTTTGCTGGAAACCCGTTTGTTAGATTTTGATAATTTGGTAATCACCAATCTCAATGAGGGGATTTTACCCTCAGGTAAAAAGATCCATTCTTTCCTGCCCTTTGATCTCAGGAAAAAATTCAACTTACCCACTTATTTGGAAAACGACGCCATCTATACTTATCACTTTTACCGACTCCTTCAACGGGCCAAAAGGGTTTATTTACTCTATAACACCCAAAGCGATGGACTCAATTCCGGAGAAATGAGTCGCTTTTTGTATCAGTTAAAATACCAACCTCAGCCCAATCATCAAATCGAAGAAAAACGGCTGGTCTTGAATTACAAAACTCCACCCAGATATGATTACTCAATTAAAAAAACCGAAAACATTTATAAGCGTTTACGTTCTATTGCTAAAAAAGGGTTATCACCTTCCTCCCTTTCCCTATACCTGAGGAACCCTTTGGAATTTTATTACCAAAGAGTGCTTATGATCAAAGAAAAAACTACTGTGGAGTCTACGATCAACCACATGGACAAAGGAAACTTGGTACATAGGGTGGTTGAGCAACTCTACTTGCCCTATAAGAATCAAATTCTTAAACTTACCGATTTTAAACAAATGAAAGAGCGTCTTATGCCACTGATGGAAGAATGCTACCAATCCATATACCATGGTGCTGAATACAGAACCGGACGGAACCATATCATTTTTGAAGTACTGAAAAAATCCATTTTAGATTTTTTAACCATTGAGGAAAAATGTGTTCAAGAGGGTAAACGAATTAAGATACTAAATTTAGAAGATCAATTTGAGCAAAGTATTCAAGTGCCTGGAATTGATTTTCCTATAAAACTAGTAGGTGTGGTGGATCGTATCGACCTATACAACGACACCCTGAGAATTATCGATTATAAAACAGGTATGATTCAACCCAGACAGCTCAAATTACCTCATTGGGAAGTGTTTTATGAACATACTGACTACGCCTATCTGTTTCAGGTTCTACTCTATTCTTATGCTCAAAAATCTCTTTTGTACAAACATCAAAAAACAGCTGCAGGAATTATTTCTTTTAGAAACCTACCCCAATATTTTATGCCTTTTTCCACAGAAAAAGATGAATACCAGACTTTAAATCAAGAAAACTTGGATAGTTTTGAGAAAATCTTATTTAAACTCATCAATGAAATTTTTGATCAGAAAGTAAATTTTAATGCCAACAATAAATAATTTAAATATCAAATATATATTCGATATATTTAAGAAAAATAAATACCCATGAGCGACGATTTCAATAAAGATGAAAGCGAAAAAGGGATAAAAAGGGAAAAACTCAATTGGTTGTTGCGGATCATTACTTTGGGAGACCGTTTTTCTCTTCAAGACTTTTATGATCGAATTAAAAAAGGTTTTGTAGAGTTCCTTATTGTATTTTTTGGGGTATTAGTTTCCTTTGGTGTTGAAAGTCAAGGAGAAGAATTTGGAGACAGAGAGTCCAATATCGATAACCTAATTGGGTTGAGGGATGAAATGATAGATATCCAAGAATACACACAAATGTATATGGAGGAAAATCAATGGATTAGAGCTTTATATAGCCGTTTATATGATCAATGGGAGGAGGACAAAGACAGTGTTTTTTTATTTATAGACGAGGCCGATGGATTGCCTTATTCTCCACTTTCTTTTTATTATAATTACAATCCATTTAACCCTCCAAGGGTAGTATACGAGGCTATAAAATTGGATGGAACGTTTAGATTTTTGGGTTCAGAAGTGGGTCGATTAGTCAACAATACCTATGACGGAACTGACTTGAAATATTTGATGCTCAATACAGATCGCGAAGAAAAAGTCTATGTAGACCAGTTCGAAGCACAGGTAGCTAACAAATGGATTTATGAAATAGAGAAAATAGATTTATATGATACTGACTTTTGGGTCAAGCATCGTAAATATTTCCAAAAAGAGAAATTTTTGAAATACAATCTATTCAAAAGATTAGGCCTCTGGGAACAAATCTCCGAGCAGTTGGTAGATTATGATGCAACTCTTGAACGCAACATTAAAAAACTAGACTCTGTAATTCAAACAAAAGAGGATGAGTTCGTATTCATATATTGGTGGTTCTAAACTTTCTCGATTAGCCCCGCTACCAGTTTGCCTGAGATGAGTGCTGGGGGGACTCCTGGACCAGGGACAGTCAATTGTCCTGTAAAAAAGAGGTTTTTTACCTTTTTGCTTTTTAATTTAGGTCTCAAGAAAGCCGTTTGCAAAAGCGTATTGGCCATACCATAAGCATTCCCTTTGTATGAATTGTAAACTGAAATAAAATCATTTACACAAAAAGACTCCATAAAGAGAATGTCCTCTTTTAATCTTTGTTCGGTAAGTGTTTCCAAACGGTCTATTACGATTTCAAAATAACGATTTCTCAACTCCTCGTTATCCTCTAATCCTGGAGCAATTGGAATCAAAATAAAACAAGCTTCTTTACCTTGTGGAGCCATATTGGGATCAGAGATCGATGGAAAATTGGCGTAAAATAAAGGTTCTTCTGGCCATTTAGTAGTATCGTATATAGTTTGGGCATGAGTGTCGAAGTCTACATCAAAAAACAAGGTGTGGTGGGAGACATTTTTTACCTTTTTATTTAATCCTACGTAAAATAGCAAAGAAGAGGGTGCAAATGTTTTTTTATCCCAGAATGCCTCGCTGTAGGCTCTCAAATCTTTTGGAAGTAAGGTTTCGGTGTGGTGATAGTCCGCACCACTCAAAACAATATCAGAAAGGATGTTTTGCCCATTTATCTTAACTCCCACCGCTTTTTTGTTTTCCAATAAAATTTCTTCTACAGGGGAATCGAGGTGAATTTTTACTCCAAAACTTTCTGCTAGTCTAACCATCCCCTTAACAATACTATACATCCCATCTTTAGGATGCCAAGTTCCTAAACCAAAATCAGCAAAATTCATAAAATTGTAAAAAGCAGGAGTATCTGCTGGTTTAGCTCCTAAAAATAATACAGGAAATTGAAGAATCTGTACCAATTTTGGATTTTTAAATTCTCGGGTTACCTCCCTTTTTATGTTAGAAAAAAAGTAACCTAATTTTTTGAGGGTATCTGGCGTAACCAGCTCTAGTGCAGAAATCCCAGGGCGGTATACCAATTCGTCGATCGCAATTTTATAATTGTTGGCAGCCTTACCGATGAATTTTTTTAGTTTGGCAGCCCCTCCTTTCTCTTCAGCTTCGAAAGTCGAATAGATCTTCTCCAAAGAATCTCCGATCAATATTGAATCCTTACACCCAAAATAAACCTGATATCCAGGATCTAAGCGTTCCAAAGTATAATAGTCACTTACTTTTTTTCCAAAATCTCCAAAAAACTTTTCAAAAACATCGGGCATCCAATACCAGGAGGGTCCAATATCAAAAACAAATCCATCTTTTTTAAGCTGCCGGGCTCGCCCCCCAGGGGAATTGTTTTTCTCATAAACTTGTACACGGTGTCCAGATTGAGCCAAGTAACAGGCAGCTGATAAAGAGGAAAACCCGGAGCCAATAATACTGATGTGCTTTTTCATTTTGTTACAAAGCTATTAATAAACTTAATGAATTGAAGGGTTTTATTTCTTTTTTGAAAATCTAAAAAAATGAATAAGTATAGAGTCTGGAATTACTGCACTCTTTAATTAAATAAGGAAATACTTTAGTGTCATACACGCAAAAAAATCATGATTACAGAAACACTTGCTATATATGGATCAAAGTCCCCTAATCAAAAAAGGTCAAAAGATCGGTTAAAAAAATATATTTAATCTTCTCTTTTTCTTCTTAACAAATATATTTCCTCCACAAAAGAGGCGGAGATAATTCCTGTTGGAATAGCTACAATACCAATCCCGATCAAAGAAATGATTGAGGCG
Source organism: uncultured Flavobacteriaceae bacterium (assembly GCA_913020685.1). Lineage (GTDB taxonomy): Bacteria > Bacteroidota > Bacteroidia > Flavobacteriales > Flavobacteriaceae > UBA8316. The sequence continues at coordinate 19,520 of CAJWAY010000002.1, read as the reverse complement.
AAAACCTTACCCCCCGGAGTAATGGGATAGACATCACCATAACCTACTGTAGCTAAAGAAACTGTAGCCCACCAAATTGATTCTGTAATACTAGAAAACTTCTCAGGTTGAGCTTCATTTTCCAGATAGTAGATGGCTGAAGCCGAGAACAAGATGGCCAATGCAGAGAGAAAAAGTGTGAATCTTAATTCATTTTTTACCCCCCTCAATGCTTTTACGAATAGCTTAAGTGAACTACTGTCTCGTCCAAGCTTAAATATCCGGGTAAGGCGGAACAATCTTAGTATCCTTAAGAATCTACCGTCTACCTTAATGAATTGGTTTAGGTAAAAGGGCAAAATGGATATCAAATCAATCAATCCAAAGGTACTGAATATATAATTTGAGACACCTTTAAAACGATTTTCAATATAGGCAAGTCTAATACGATATAAATATTCAAAAGAGAAAATATAAATCGATATCGCTTCAAAAAAACCAAAAAAATCACCGAAAACAACTCGAATGGATACATGAGATTCTAAAATCATTGCCAACACATTGGCGATAATTAATAAATAAATAAACTTATCAAAAAGTATAGGTGACCTCAAGGTTGATTATTTTTTGGAAAGGTCAATAAAAATTCCAATTAATACCCCTATGGTAGAAACTATAACCACAAAGGCTACAAAAGATGGTGACATAAATAATAAATACGATTAATCAAATATAATCAATTTGTAAGAACCTCCATAATGTACTAAAAAACAGAATTTATTTTTTGTTTAATCTTTTTTGTTTGAGTTTTATTATGTATCTTTAAACAGTTTAAATTCAATTTGGTTTATTAACGCCTCCGCAACTACTATCTCCTAAAGTCAAATTCTAAAATCCTAGTGGAGGCGTTTTTTTAACCCTTTATTTTTTCTGGTCTTTTTACAGTTTTTCCCTAATTTAGTACAATAGGATGATCAGGGTTTAGATGGAAGGATTGACGACAATTACGTTTTTTAAATTTCGAAAAAACAAATTATGGGCTTTCGTCCAAATGGGTCTTGTTAAGTCAAAACTTCAACAAAAACCTGGTTTGAGGTTTTTTAAACTGATGGGTACTGGTGGTGGAAATGGTTTCAGTATTTGGCCGGATTTTGGTACTTATGCCTTTTTAGGGGTTTGGGACAATCAAAAATCGGCAGATGATTTTTTGAGTAAAAACAATTTTATTAAAACCTATTATCAAAAATCCTCTTCCATCAGAAGTATTAAAATGTTGCCTGTTAAAAGTCATGGTTTGTGGGGTGGTCAAAACCCATTTCAAGAGCAGAAATTACTAACTTATGATTCTGAACTTCCTGTGGCTGTTATTACTAGAGCCACTTTGCGTCTCTCAAGGCTCTTAGCCTTTTGGAGATCAGTACCCTCTGCAAGTAAGGCCATAGAGAATGCTGCTGGCGTTAAGTACTTTAAAGGGATCGGAGAGTGGCCCTTTGTGCAGCAGGCAACCCTTAGCCTTTGGAACAGTTTTGAGGCTGTTAAACAATTTGCCTACCGTGATAATACCCATGCATCCATCATAAAAAAAACAAGAAGCCAAAATTGGTACAGTGAGGATCTCTTTGCAAGATTTTATGTTCTCTCTGACACCGGATTCATCAAATCTCCTATCTCAAAAAAATGAAAACAGCAATTGTTATAGGAGCAGGGATTGGCGGTATTGCTGCCGCCCTACGTTTGTCTAAAAAAGGTTATCAGGTTACTGTTTTTGAATCTAATAAATATCCGGGAGGAAAACTCAGTGCTTTCAGTTTAGGACACTATCGTTTCGATGCAGGGCCTTCGCTTTTTACCATGCCACATTACGTCAACGAATTATTTGAACTTCACAATGAGAAAGCCAGCGATTTTTTTACTTATCAAAAGAAAAAAATTGCCTGTAAGTATTTTTGGGAGGATCAAACCCAAGTCACCGCCTATGCCAACCCAAAACTTTTTCTGGAAGAGATCCAAAACAAGTTGGGGGTAAAACCCGAGGTATTGGAAAAATACCTTAAACGCGCCAAAAAAAAATTTGATTTGGCTGCTCCCTTGTTTTTAGAGCAATCCCTTCACAAATTCAATGGTTTTTTGAATATAAAAACCTTGAGAGCCCTTATCAATCTCAGACTCTACGAAATCAATCAAAACCTGCACTCTGTTAATGCAGCTCAGCTCAAAGAACCCCATTTAGTCCAGATGTACGACCGTTATGCCACTTACAATGGCTCTTCGCCTTACCAAACCCCCGGTATCATGACTCTAGTCCAGCACTTGGAACAAGAGTATGGAACTTTTGTACCTGATGGTGGAATGGAACAGATTTCCCGATCCCTTTTTGAATTGGCAAAGAAAAAAGGGATCACTTTTCATCTGGGGCAGAGAGTCAATCAAATCCTCGTGGAAAGTGGAAAGGCTACTGGAGTCAAAATCAAAGATCAAACCCTTCTGGCAGATATTGTACTTTCAAATATGGATGTTTTTCCCACCTACAAAAACCTTCTTAAAGAAATGCAGCCCCCTAAGAGGATTTTAGCTCAAGAAAGTTCGAGCTCTGCGGTCATCTTTTATTGGGGCATCAAAAGGATCTTTGATCAGCTCGATTTGCATAATATCTTTTTTTCTCAGGATTACAGATCTGAATTTGAAGCCATCTTCAATCGAAAAAATCCCAGCGACGATTTCACCGTCTATGTCAACATTACCTCTAAAGATGTTCCAACAGATGCTCCTAAGGGAGGAGAGAACTGGTTTGTAATGATCAACACACCTGCAGACTATGGTCAGGATTGGGATCAAATCAAAAATGAGCTGAAAGAAAAAACTATTACTAAACTTAACCGCATTCTCAAAGTAGACCTAAAAGCTTTGATTCAGGAAGAAGAAGTTTTGATCCCCCCCTTGATTGAACAAAAAACATCCTCTCACTTAGGAGCATTATACGGGAGCTCTAGCAACGATAAAATAGCAGCTTTTTTGAGGCATCCTAATTTCAGTTCCAAAATCAAAAATTTATATTTTTGTGGGGGTAGTGTACATCCTGGCGGTGGCATCCCTTTATGTTTGCTCTCCGCTAAAATTGCCACTGATTTAATACCCTAAGCCTAATATGATTCCAATCAAATTAAATAGTGAAGTAATTTCTATTGCCATTATTTGGTTGTTTCATGTATGTGGAATTTTAGGTATAATTTATGGGAATTCAGAATGGTTTATTTCGGCTACACCTCTCAATTTGTCCATTAATTTTTTTCTCTTATTGATCAATTGTAACAGTCACAAATGGTTTTTCCACATGGTTATATTAGGTTTTTTAACAGGGATGATCACAGAAATTTTGGGCGTTCAAAGGGGTTGGATTTTTGGGGACTACCAATATGGTGGTGCACTTGGATATAAGATTTTGGGTGTTCCAATCCTAATAGGCGTTAATTGGGCCTTATTAACAATTATTACAGCTGCCATTGCACAGCAGTTTTATGAAAACCTATTTATGCGAATTGTCATTGGGGTCAGTTTGATGATTTTTCTTGACCTTTTGATAGAGCCCATTGCTCCTATATTGGACTTCTGGGCTTTTGAAGGGGGAGATGCACCACTTCAAAACTACATTGGTTGGACAGCCGTTGCACTATTTTTACAATCAATTTTTCACTATTTTAGAGTAGAAGTTAATGGGTGGTTTCCGAATCAGTTATATCTTTTACAGATTATTTTCTTTACCGTATTATTGATTAAGCAAAACACTATCGGTATTTAAAATTCTAATTTTTAATTCATGACGCGTTATTTTTATTTAGTTCTGACGATCATTTGTCTTTTTTCTTGCAAAGAAAAAAAATCTGATAATAATAAAGTATTTGACAAGACAATGGATCAATTGACGATTGATACACCTGATTACGCCGCTAAATTAACTAAATTTACTCCCGAATTTATAGATGAAAATAAAATCAACCAGTGGATTCAATTCAAAAAATTTAAAGATGCGATGGAGGACATGTCTCAGCTCAACCCCGCCGGTATTGTGACATTTATTTCTGAGCTATATAAAATTTCCAGCTCATTATTAAAATCTCCTTTTCCAAAACAATTTGATAAACTTCCAATCTACAGTAGGATAAAGGTGGTACAAACTCAAATTATCAAATGTCATTTTTATGCAGCCAATAAACAAAATGAAAAGCTCAACCAATCACTTGATAAACTTTATTTAGAATACAACATTTTGTTGAAGAGAATAATCAGTATGGCAGAAGAAAACAATATACAACTCGACAGTTTGAGGTTGGAGCAACCTAATCTTCAGGATTCTAAAATGAAACCTGCATTTTCCAGAAAATAAATACTTTCTGAAACAGATTCAGAAATTTTATCTCGATGTGTTTTCAAAACCGAGGCACCGGGATTTAATGTAAGTGCTTCATCGTAATGGGCTACGAGATTCTGATCAAATTTAATTGATTTATGGAGATGAGTGTGATTTGGTTTCTTAAAGGTAGAAACAACTATTTGTTCAAAGTTTAGCCGATGGATTAATAGATTTTCAACCTCTACGTTTAGAGATCTCAGCAATTTAGTTATATCCTGAAAATACCGGTTTCTCAATGTTGACTGTAAATTGAAATATCGCTTGTCGATTGTGGAATTAGACTCATCTGAAGCCTTTAAATATTCTAATTTAGCATTCTTTAGAAGATTAAGTATTTTTTTAAGTAAAGCAATAAATTCTGGTGAACTATACAAAATCAAATTTTTGTAAACTTAATCAGAATAAATTCCAAGACTAGTCTGTTAATTAATTTAATATTAACAAGTTTTTCACTTTAAATTGATAATTCAATTCAGAAACTAATTTTTTTGAACAAATGATTCCCCTAATTGTTCCCTTATTTTCAAATTTTGGTGGACTGAGTTGAGCAATTTTTGCCATCTTTGTATGATATTCTTTTCGAGTTGGATGAAAAGGAGTAACAGCATTGTAAGTTTGGTTTCCGCTCCAATTTTCAACTATTTTTAAGAGAATTGCTACTGAATCTTCCTGATGAATGTAGTTGATGGGAGACTGAGGATTGGAAAGATTTTCTTTACCTGCTAAGAAGAAAATAGGATGACGTTTTGGCCCAATTAATCCTCCTAATCGAACAATGACGCTTTCAAAATTTTTATTTACTTGGAGTTTTCGCTCTACATTTATGATTTGTAGTGCTGATGGGGTATCTCCTAACAATTTAAAGGTTTCAGTTATGATCCCTTTTTGAAAACCATAAACCGATGTACTGCTAGTAAACAATACTCTTTTAATTTTGTAAGACTCTGTTCTTTCAATTATTTGCTCGAAAAGAGCTTCATAATTATGTTGTGGATTTTTCTTTAAACCTGGAGGGATCGTTATTACCAGTGTATCGATTTGATTAAAAAAATCAATTTTTCCTACCATTGATGTTTCACTAAAACTTAAATACTGTGCATGGAATCCTTTGTTTTGGAGTTTATCTACTTTACCCTTTGTAGTTGAAGTTATCCATACCTGATGCCCTTTTTTTTTGGCCTTTTCTGCCAAAGCCAAACCCAACCATCCACTGCCTAATATCCCAATTTTATTCATCAAGTTTAAGTTCTTTAAGAGGATTTAAATAGTGTTTACATGGAAAAAAATTCCCAGTATTAATAGTGCCTGACAGATAATTAGTATATAGTTTAGAACATATAGCATATTTTCTAACTTAAAATTTGGTATTTCAAACCTTATACATAATTAAAAGTACGTAAAAAAATACCCATTAGATTCATAGAGGTACTAAGTACAAGAAAATTGTAATGGTTCTTTCTTATAATTTAATTTCTATTAACTCTATTTGTTTTTAAATAAATTTAATATATATAATTACACCTATAGACAAAATCAACTGCTTTGGAATGGTCGATTCATTTGTGAATGGAAATTCGTTATGTAAATGAGGCTAAAAAGAGAATTCATTTGATCAAAAAATGAATTAAATAAGAGTAAAATTTTTAGATTTACAAAAATCAATTCAATTCATTAAATTGTAAAAAAAAATGAGAAAAAGAGATTTAACCGTTTTACTGTCAGCTTTATTAAGCTTTATTTTATCAGTTTATTTATGGTTTTCAGGTGAAAAAGAAATGGGACAATATGTTTCAATTTGGGTCCCTACTATATTGGTTTATGGGATTTTCCTCAATACAATCCCAAAAAAATGACAGATTTACAATTATTTATAATAGGTTGTATTTTATTTGCACCAGTTTTGTTAGTTATGTTTATTTCACTTGTTGAGATTCAAAAGCCTAAAGAGAAAAATTCTGATAAACCTATTTCGTTTTATTTAAACCAAATTGGATTTTCAGTTTTGATGATTGGAATTTGTGTTTTATTAGGGATAATAATTTTTAAATACTAACCACCTAATTTCACACATAAAAAATCCTATCTAAGAAAGGCTATTTTATCCTATGTCATTTATTAGTTATTTAGCTTATCTAATGTGTTTCTGACAAATATATTTTGATGACTTTATAGCTGAAATCAAATTCATGGCAAAAAATTTATCTGTTGCTTGTTTAATAATTGCTTTTTGTTCTTCCCCGACTTGCTCACCACTCAGACCTCTCCTTTTTACGAAAATATTTCTCAAAAATATTAAATGATATTATTAAATTATTAATTTAATAGTATAAAAAGAGAGTTATGCCAATAAAAAGCTTTCAAGGAGAACGAGTGATCCGCTCAAAAAAACGAACCAAAACTTTATTGGTGTCTGACATCATGAGTCATGATTTGGTGGTTTTTACTAAGGAACAAACTATTCACGAGGTAATGAAAAAATTTATCAAATACCGAATCTCCGGTGGACCTGTGGTGGACGACTTTGGAAAATTGGTTGGGGTGATTTCAGAGGCTGATTGCATGAAAGAAATTTCCGATAGTCGCTATTTTAATTTACCCATACTCGACAAATCAGTAGCTCATTTTATGACTTCTAAGGTTGATACTATTGATGCTAATAAAACTATTTTTGAGGCGGCATCAATGTTTTTTAAAACTACTAGAAGACGTTTCCCCGTCTTAGACAAAAATCGTTTAGTCGGACAGATCAGTCGAAAAGATATTGTAGTGGCTACCATTAATATGAAAAGCCAGACTTGGCGCTAATAGATCTGTTGTGCCACCCTGTAGGTGTTTGCATGTGCCTCAATGATCAGCTTAATATCTTTAGAATATCCTCCGCCCATGCTGCACTGTGCTGGTAATGAACATTTGTGGCAAAATTTCAATACCTGCTCATCCCTTTTTTTGCATCCCTCAATACTCAATCCCAATCGACCTAACCGATCTGTGTCTACTACATCTACCCCCGAAAGGTAAAAAACAAAGTCAGGATCTACTCTCTTAAAAAGTAGCGGCAGGGTATCGTTCAATAAATTCAAATAAACCTCATCCCCAGTATTGTCCTCTAGTGCAATGTCCCAATCGCTGTTTTCTTTTCTAAATGGATAGTTTTTTTTACCATGCATTGAAAAGGTAAATACCCGCTCTTCTTTTTTAAAAATTTCTGCGGTCCCATTTCCTTGATGAACATCTAAGTCGATAATCAAGACTTTTTTAGCATGTTGGTGATCCAAAAGATATCGAGCAGCGATAGCCTGGTCATTCAGCATACAAAAAGCCTCACCATGAGACGAATGGGCATGATGTGTTCCTCCAGCAATGTTAAATGAAATTCCTGACTCAAGGGATTTCAAAGCTCCCTCAATAGTCCCGCCAGCAATTATGAATTCTCTTTCTACTAATTGTTGGGAAATGGGAAACCCTATTTTTCTGACTTCTGATAGATCCAGTTTCATTTGCTTTAAACGGTCTACATACTCCTTTTGGTGAATTACTTTTACGATCTGTTCATCTAGGGCTTGCGGAGAAAAAAAGTCTTCAGGATAACATGTACCTTCATGTACCAATTGTTTGGGTAACAAATCATATTTTTCCATAGGAAACCTATGGTTTTCTGGAAGGGGTAATACATAAATGGGATCAAAGGCAACAGGTATCAAATGATTTACTTACTTGATTATTAATCCGCTGGGGGTATTTTCATCCTCTGGGGAAATAAAAATCAATCGCCCATCCTGATCTTCTGCCATCAAAAGCATTCCTTGGCTTTCCACACCGCGAATGACTTTAGGTTGAAGGTTTGTCAAAACCGTAACTTTTTTACCTACCACCTCTTCAGGACTATAGCTATGGGCAATCCCAGATACTATGGTTCTTTGCTCGTGACCCAAGTCTATTTTTAACACCAAAAGCTTTTCAGTTTTTACCATTTTTTCTGCTTTTAGAATGGCGCCTGTTTTAATATCTAGTTGCGAAAAATCATCGAAAGAGATCATCTTTTTTCGTGCCTCCTCCACTTTATTTTTTTCTTTTTCATGAGATAGATTGTTTTTTAATTTACTCAATTGTTTATATATTTCTTCATCCTCAATTTTTTCAAAAAGTAATTTCGGTTGAGACAGAAGATGTCCAGTTGCCAAAAGTGACTGATGGCCAATAACATCTTTCCATGACGCTTTAATTAAAAGCATTTTTTTTAGCTTTTGGGCCGTAAAAGGCAGTAAAGGTTCACTTAGAATACTCAATCCCGCAGCGATTTGTATTGCAGTAAACATTATCGTTTCAACCCTCTTAGGGTCTATTTTAATTAACTTCCAAGGCTCTTGGTCAGCCAAATATTTATTTCCTAACCTGGCAAGATTCATTACCTCCTGACTATAAGCTCTGAAATGAAAATTTTCAATCTCCTTTTCCATTATGGATGGAAATTCTTTCAATTTTGTTAAAACTTCATTATCAGTCTCATTCAACTCGCCCATAGAAGGCACTTTTCCTTGGTAGTATTTTTGGGCCAGCACCATTACGCGATTGATGAAATTACCAAAAATACCAACTAACTCACTATTGTTTCGAGTTTGGAATTCTTTCCAAGTAAAATCATTGTCTTTAGTTTCAGGAGCATTTGCAGTCAGAACATAACGAAGAACATCCTGTTTGTCAGGAAAGTCCTCCAAATATTCGTGCAACCAAACTGCCCAATTTTTCGAAGTTGAAATTTTGTTACCCTCGAGGTTGAGGAACTCATTTGCTGGGACATTTTCGGGTAGGATATAGGATCCAGTATTTTTAAGAATTATGGGGAATATAATACAATGAAAAACAATGTTGTCCTTCCCAATAAAATGAACCAATTGTGTATCTTCTGACTTCCAGTAGGGCTCCCAGTCAACTCCCTTTTTTTTTGCCCATTCTTTTGTGGAGGAGATATAACCAATTGGAGCATCAAACCAAACATAAAGTACTTTACCAGCACCACCCTCTAGGGGAACAGGAATACCCCAGTCCAGGTCTCGTGTGACTGCTCTGGCTTGTAAACCATTGTCAACCCATGATTTAACCTGACCATAAACATTGGGTTTCCAATTCTCTTTATGCCCTTTGAGGATCCACTCCTCAATGAATTTCTCGTAATGATCCAAAGGTAAAAACCAATGTTTAGTTTTTTTAAATTCAGGAACTTTACCGGAGAGGGTAGATCTGGGTTTTATAAGATCAGTGGCATTAAGAGTGCTTCCACAAGACTCGCACTGATCACCATAGGCTTCTGGGTTTTTGCATACTGGACAGGTTCCGATTACAAATCGGTCTGCCAAAAAGGTCTTGGACTCCAAATCATACAATTGCTCAGTTTCTTTAACTATAAATTTACCCTGTTCATCTAATTGTTTGAAAATTTCTCCTGCCGTTTGGTGGTGTATTAGACGAGAAGTACGAGAGTAATTATCAAACGATATCCCAAATCGTTCGAAAGCTTTACGTATGACTTGATCGTAATGATCAATCACTTCTTGTGGTGTTTTTCCTTCTTTTTTGGCTTTGATAGCTATCGCCACACCGTGTTCGTCACTCCCACAGATAAATGCAACATCCTTATTGATTAGTCTCAGATAGCGGGTGTATATATCAGCAGGAATATAAACTCCAGCCAGATGGCCAATATGGATAGGACCGTTGGTATATGGTAGAGCAGCAGTGACAGTATATCTTTTTGGCTGCGAGGACATTTACATCTTTTGGTAAAAATAAGGATTTTATTTACCAGCCGAGAATTTAATTTTAAATCGTGATTAAATACCCATAAATATTTCACTAGCCCATAATAAAGATAAAGATTGAAAAAGGTTAATTATTTTCAGTCTATGGAATTGAGGTTGATTAATGTTTTACTTGATTGCTTATTTTGACCATTCTAAATTGTAAAAGAATGATATAAGGGAAGCATTTTATACTTTTGGATGAAATGTTGTAAAACAAACATTATGTTTAATATTCATAACTTTGTTTATTCATAAAACATGGCAAATTGAAAACAATTGCTTCGCAAGTATCGGAATACGTCAAGACTAAGCCCTATTTATCTACAGCTCTTTCTCAAAGAATTATTAATCTAACCTCTCTGGCTAGGGAGATTCAGCCCGAAATAGAAAAAGCATTACGTAAACCAGCAAGGAATGGAGCTATCGTGATGGCACTCAAGCGAATATCAGATAACGAGGAGTTTCTTTCCACCCACAAGATAGTAAGTGTTTTGAGAAATTTAGGAGATATTACCGTTCGATCCTCTTTGACTGACTATTGTTTCAAACTTTCTGAAACACTTTTGTTGGCGCAGGCGGAATTTCTTGCTGCGATTAAAGACAAAAAAGATATTTTCTACACTTCCTCCAGAGGGGTTGGTGAATCAAACATTGTAGTCAGTAGTAATTTGGCTCCTTTAATTGAAGGTTTGTTTGGTGATGAAATTTGCTTGGATAAAATTGATAACTTATCAGCAATAACGGTCAAACTACCAAACGACAATGTTAAAATTCCAGGGATTTATTATTTTATTTTTCAAAGGCTCTCTTGGGAGGGGGTCAACATTAATGAGGTTATATCTACATCCAACGAATTTACCATATTGATGCATGAAGATTCAGTCAATGTTGCCTTTGAGGTCATCAAAAATCTAAAATCACTTTAGTTTCTCATTAAGTCTTTGAGTCGAACTAGAAGCTCTTCGACGCTATACACTTTATCTAAAACTATTAAAAGTCTTAAACCATTTCTGGTTTCCTTTTCTTTCATACTGTATTTTTTAGGGTCTTTTTGAATACCAAATAGTATTTTATTAAAAACTGGACTTTGGTAGAAATCACTTTGCTGATTGGACAAAAAGTAACCTACACATTTTTTGTTTTTAATGATGAGTCTCTCTAATCCCATTTTAGAAGCAAGCCATTTGAGTCGAAGTGTACTCAAAAGATCCTCTCCCTCCGCAGGAATTTTGCCAAAGCGATCCTCTAGATTTTTTTGAAAATGTATCAATCCTTCTTCGTCTTTTATCTTACTTAACTCATCATAAAGAACTAATCTCTCATTTACTACATTAATATAATCATCCGGAAATAAAATTTCAAAATCAGTGTCAATTTGAACCTCTTTAACATAGTTTTTTTCCAATGACTTATCTTGGTCCTCGAATAGGGTTTTGAACTCGTTTTCTTTCAACTCATTTATTGCTTCCTCCAAAATTTTCTGGTAAGTTTCGAAACCTATCTCGTTGATGAAGCCACTTTGTTCTCCTCCCAACAGATCTCCTGCACCCCTAATCTCTAGGTCTTTCATGGCAATGTGGATACCGGCTCCTAACTCTGAGAATTGTGCAATGGTGTTGATTCTTTTTTTTGCATCGGAGGCCATAGCACTCAAAGGTGGGGTAATAAAATAACAAAACGCTTTTTTGTTACTTCTACCCACTCTTCCTCTCATTTGATGCAAATCACTCAGTCCAAAACTATTAGCATTATTGATAAAAATTGTATTTGCATTTGGGACATCCAGTCCATTTTCTATTATCGTTGTTGCGATCAATATGTCCGATTGTCCCTCCATAAAACCGATTAGGGCTTTTTCCAATCGGTTTCCCTCCATTTGTCCGTGGCCAATTGCAATGCGTGCATCAGGGATCAGTCGCTGCAACATTCCAGCGACTTCTTGTATGTTTTCTACCCGATTGTGAATAAAATAGATTTGTCCTCCTCTTTGTAATTCATATTGAACGGCATCTCTAATTAGGGATTCGTTGAAACGAACTACCTCGCTCTCAATAGGGTATCGATTCGGAGGTGGGGTGGCGATGACTGATAGGTCTCTGGCAGCCATCAAACTGAATTGTAAGGTTCTTGGTATGGGGGTGGCAGAAAGGGTCAAAACGTCAACATTTGTTTTAATGTCACGTAATTTTTCTTTTACTGCAACTCCGAATTTTTGCTCTTCGTCAACAATCAGCAACCCCAAATCTTTAAATTTTACAGTTTTGTTTACCAATTGATGTGTGCCAATCAAGATATCTATTTTACCTAATTCAAGTTCTTCCAAGATTATTTTTCGGTCCTTGGTCGAACGAAAACGATTTAGGTACTCAACCTTTATTGGCAATTCCTTTAATCTGTTTGAAAACGTTTTATGGTGCTGATATGCCAATATTGTTGTTGGAACTAAAACAGCCACTTGTTTACTATCATCGGCAGCTTTAAAGGCAGCGCGTATTGCGACTTCAGTTTTCCCAAAACCTACATCCCCGCATACCAGTCTATCCATCGGTCGTTCTTTCTCCATGTCTCCTTTCACCTCAGCAGTGGCTTTACTTTGGTCGGGAGTGTCTTCAAACATAAATGAAGCCTCCAATTCCGACTGCAAATAACTATCTGGGGGAAAAGCGTGGCCAATTTTTTCCTTTCTTTTGGCGTATAGTTTGATTAGGTCAAAAGCAATTGCCTTGACCTTGGTTTTTGTTTTTTGTTTAAGTGCTTTCCATGATTTGGATCCGAGTTTGTTGAGTTTTGGAACATGACCATCTTTACCATTAAATTTCGCAATTTTATGAAGAGAATGAATACTGAGGTAGAGGGTATCTCCCCCTTTATAACTTAATTTTATAGCCTCTTGTATAACCTCATTAACATTGATTTTTTGAAGACCTCCGAACTTCCCAATCCCATGGTCAATATGGGTAACAAAATCCCCAATTTTAAGATGGGTCAATTCTTTGAGGGTCAACATATCTTTTTTGGCAGCAGCCGAGCGCAGTTTGAATTTGTGATAGCGTTCAAAAATTTGGTGATCTGTAAAACAGGAAAATCCAGCTTCGACATCTTCAAAACCTTCAAAAAGGGCACAAACTTGAGTCTTGTAATGTATCTCCGCTTCAATCTCCTCCAATATTTCATTGAATCGCTTACGTTGGGCATCGTTTGAACAAAAAATATAATTTTCAAAACCAGAGGCCTGGTTATCTTTTAGGATTTGAACTAGTCTATCAAACTGCTTATTTATAGGGGGCTGGGGGCTTTGTTTGGCATTTATACGAACCTTGGGCTTAAATTGATCTGAGTTATTTATCAAAACAATACTTTGTTTTTCCAGACATTCCATGAGCTCTTCGGCGCTCATAAACAAAACTTTTGGAGGATATTGAGCTTTGGTTTTCAATGATTCGAATTTTTTGGAAGCTTTAACCCAAAAGTTATCGATACACTCCAGGCAATGGTCAAGTTGGTTAAAAACCACAGTACTATTTTGGGGTAATGAGTCAATAAGTGAATTACGTTTTTCACTAAAAGAAATTTCATTGGTGTTGGGCAACAAATCAATTCGATCCGTCGGGCTAATGGAAAGTTGGGTATTTACATCAAAACTTCTCAGGCTTTCAATTTCATCATCAAAAAACTCAATACGATAGGGGTGTTGGAAAGCGAAAGAAAAAACATCTATGATCCCACCTCTTACAGAAAATTCTCCAGGTTGAGTGACGAAGTTGACCCGGTCAAAGCCATATTCAAAAAGGGTCTCATTAACAAAATCCAAACCTAAAACATCACCCATTTTAATGGTTATTGTTTTTCTTTTTAAGTTGTGAGGTGAGATGACTTTTTCAAAAAGGGCTTGGGGGTAGGTGACAATGATTTTTTTCTTTTTTGAAAAACTAAGTTTTTTAAGCACCTCAGACCTCAATAGCACATTGGCATTATCTGTAGCCCCCGGGTTGTATGCTTCTTTGAAGCTTGCAGGGAAAAAGAGTACTTCTTTTTTTGAGAGCATCTGTTCAAAGTCATTAAGATGAAATGCTGCTTGTTCGGCATTGTCCAGCACCACCAAAAAAGTACGGTTTAGATTTTTAAAAGCGGAAACCAGCTTAAAACTCATCCCGGAGCCGACCAACCCTTTGACTTGGCAACAGCCTTCCTGCAAAAGTGCTATTTCAAAAGCCTTTTGACTGCGTGTTTGGGAAATTTTATCAAACAGATGTTCGATAATTTTTTTTAACAAATATAGTTTTCATTCCCATAAAAAAGTCTATGCTTAAAACTTTTTTATGGTTGATAACTACTAACAATTCAATACAAATTTAAAAATACAATAAAGTATTTTAGTAATATATATTAATTCCCATGTTTTTGATCTTCGACACTGAAACTACTGGACTTCCTGGGGACTGGAATGCACCGTTGACAGATGTTAACAATTGGCCAAGGTGCGTACAAATTGCTTGGCAATTACATGATAAAGGTGGAAATTGTATTTCTCACGAGGATTATTTGGTAATACCAGACGGTTATACAATTCCTTATGATTCTGAAATAATTCATGGAATTTCTACTGCACTTGCCAAAAAAGAAGGCATCCCCTTATCGGAGGTATTAGAAAAATTTCGGTTGATACTGAATCAATGTGAATTCGTAGGAGGGCACAACGTAAAATTTGATCTTAACATCATGGGGGCGGAATTTTTAAGATTGGGGGATCATAATCCGCTGGACAACTTACCCGTTATAGATACCTGTACAGAGCAAACTGCGTCACTTTGTCAATTAGCTGGGGGAAGAGGGGGGAAATTTAAATTACCCACCCTTGGCGAACTTCATTTTCATCTTTTCAATGATCATTTTGAGGAGGCCCACAACGCCACTGCTGATGTTGAGGCAACTGCACGTTGTTTTTTTGAGCTTTTTCGGCAGGGTGCAATGCAGCCTGAGGTTTTAAAAAATAAAGGGGATATTTTGCAATACCTAACTGAAGTCTTGGATCAACCCGTTAAGGGCATCGGTTTAAAACACCTTAATTTAAAAGCTGCCTCTAAAAGATTGGTTAAATTGGCCAAAACCGATGAGGGATCCTCAAAAAAATATTCTCATGCTGAGGAGGAGATTCTCCAAAATACACCTTTTGTTCATCTCCATTCCCATTCTCAGTATTCCATTTTACAATCCACCAGCAGAATTGATGATTTGGTTAAAGCAGCGGCTGATGATAAAATGCAGGCATTAAGTCTCACTGATCATGCTAATTTGATGGGAGCCTTCCACTTCATCAAAGCTATCAAAAAACATAATTCTGATTTAGCAGAGGGGGCCGATCAAATTAAACCCATCCTGGGTTGTGAGTTATTCGTTTGTGAGGATCATCAAGATCGATCTAGAAGAGACAACGGATATCAAATTGTTTTTATAGCCAAAAATAAGAAAGGTTTTGAAAACCTCTCCAAAATGAGTTCTATTGCATATACAAAAGGATTTTACTATGTACCTAGGATTGACAAAAAAATTGTTGAACAATACAAATCTGATTTGATTGTTTTGACTGGAAACTTGTATGGAGAAGTGCCTTCCAAAATACTTAATTTAGGAGATAAACAGGCAGAGGAGGCCCTGCAATGGTGGAGTAAACAATTTAAAGATGATTTATACATTGAGCTAATGCGACATGGCCAGGAGGATGAAAAGCGCGCCAATCAGGTTCTAATTAATTTTGCCAAAAAACACCAAATTAAGATCTTGGCAACTAACAATTCTTACTATACAAGCAAAGCCGAGGCAAATGCCCACGATATTTTACTCTGTGTTAAAGAGGGAGAGAAACAAGCTACTCCCATAGGGAGAGGAAGAGGCTTCCGTTTTGGCCTCCCTAATCAAGAATATTATTTTAAGTCACAGTCAGAGATGAAAAAAATATTTTATGATCTACCTCAGGCGATAATTAATATACAAGAGGTCATAGATAAAGTAGAACCCTTTGATTTGGCCCGAGAGGTTTTGCTTCCCAAATTCGATATCCCTGATAGTTTCTCTGAAGACACTTCCAATGATTCCAAGGATAAAGAAAACAAGTTTCTGAGACATTTGACCTTAAAGGGTGCAAAAAGACGTTACGGAGAGATTGGCGATGAGATTCAAGAACGTTTAGATTTTGAATTGGAAGTAATTGCTAATACAGGTTACCCAGGGTATTTTTTGATAGTGCAAGACCTTATAGATGCCGCACGTAAAATGGGAGTTTCTGTTGGGCCTGGAAGGGGTTCGGCTGCAGGATCAGTAGTGGCATATAGCCTTGGGATTACAAACTTGGATCCCATTAAATATGATTTACTTTTTGAGCGTTTTCTCAATCCCGATCGAGTAAGCATGCCCGATATTGATATTGATTTCGACGATGAGGGGAGAGGAAAAGTAATGGACTATGTGATTGAAAAATACGGTGCCAATCAGGTTGCCCAAATCATTACCTACGGAACGATGGCCGCCAAGTCCTCCATCAGGGACACCGCAAGGGTTTTGGATCTTTCCTTGGGAGAAGCAGACCGAATTGCAAAGCTGGTTCCTAACATTAAACTGGTAAAAATTTTCTCATCGGAGGACAAGGAGCTTAAAGAAAATCTAAGAATGGAGGAGTTCAATCAAGTCAAAGAATTACAGGAAATTTTTCAGGGAGATGACTTAGCAGGGCAAACATTACAGCAGGCCAAGGTGTTGGAAGGTTCCATACGAAATACTGGTACACATGCATGTGGAGTAATTATAACCCCCGATGATATTACAAATTTTGTTCCTATTGCTGCTGCAAAAGACTCTGAGTTGAATGTGACTCAGTTTGACAATGCTGTTGTCGAGGAGGCAGGACTACTAAAAATGGATTTTTTGGGCTTGAAAACCTTGACATTGATTAAGGACACGGTTCAACTGGTAAAGTACCGTTATGGTATTGATCTGGATCCTGACGAATTCCCGTTAGAT
This sequence comes from uncultured Flavobacteriaceae bacterium, assembly GCA_913020685.1. Taxonomy (GTDB): domain Bacteria; phylum Bacteroidota; class Bacteroidia; order Flavobacteriales; family Flavobacteriaceae; genus UBA8316. Next base: position 2,321 of record CAJWAY010000002.1, on the reverse strand, counting down.
GATCGATTAACTTACGAGTTGTTTCAAAAGGGTGAAACGGTAGGAATTTTTCAATATGAATCCATTGGTATGCAAAAGTATTTGAAAGATTTAAAACCCAATGTTTTTGCTGATTTGATTGCAATGAATGCCTTATATAGACCTGGGCCCTTGGAATATATTCCTAGCTTTGTCGCCCGAAAAAAGGGAGAGGAAGTGATCAAGTATGATTTACCTGAGATGGAGGAGTACCTCAAAGAAACCTATGGGATCACAGTCTATCAAGAGCAGGTTATGTTGTTATCTCAAAAATTGGCAGGATTTTCCAAAGGTGATGCTGATTTGCTGCGAAAAGCAATGGGAAAAAAGATTTTTACGTTATTGCAGAAACTCAAACCCAAGTTCATAGAAGGAGGTGAATCCAACAATCATCCTAAGGAGGTTTTGAATAAAATATGGAAGGATTGGGAAGCATTTGCGTCTTATGCTTTTAACAAATCCCACTCGACATGTTATGCATGGATTGGATATCAGACAGCTTATCTAAAAGCACACTATCCAGCAGAATATATGGCTGCCGTTCTATCAAATAATATGAATGACATCAAACAAGTTACCTTTTTTATGGAAGAGTGTAAGAGGATGGGGATCAAGGTATTGGGACCAGACGTCAACGAGTCTTTTTATAAGTTTAATGTTAACGATGAGAACGCGATCCGTTTTGGTATGGGAGCGATTAAGGGTGTTGGAAAAGGAGCTGTAGAGACCATTATTGAGCATAGAAGAGACTCCCCATATGAGAGTATTTTTGACTTGGTAAAAAAAGTTGACTTGAGGGCCGCTAATAAAAAAGCATTTGAAAATTTGGCCTTGGCTGGAGCATTTGATTCTTTTGAAGGAACCCATAGGGCACAGTATTTTAATCCCGATGGAGATGGTGTTATTTTTCTTGAAAAGGTGATTAGATTTGGTTCTAAGTTTCAGGAAAGTCAAAATTCAGCTCAAACTAGTCTTTTTGGCGAGAGTATAGATCAAGTTTATCAAGAGTTGGTCATCCCTCCATTTGAGGAATGGGACAACTTGAGTAAACTAAAGAAAGAGAGAGAGGTTGTGGGAATATTCATTTCAGGTCATCCATTGGATGATTTTAAAAAGGAGATGCAATGGTTTACCAGTGCAAATTTGTTTCAACTCAAAGAACTGAGACCACTGATTAATAAAACCATTAATGTCGCAGGGATAGTAAACGAAATCGAACACTTAGAATCCAGAAATGGAAAAGGATGGGGCCGCTTTACCTTGGAGGATTATTCAGATCAGTTTGAATTCAGAATTTTTGGTGAAGAATATCTCAAGTTCAAACATTTTATCAATACTAATCAGTTTATAAGAATAAAAATTAATATCAAAGAGGGCTGGAGAAATCATGAAACAGGCAGGTTGGGAGATCCAAGAATACAGTTTATTAATTTTGAGATGTTGCACGATGTACTTTCAAAAAACTCAAAAAAAATAACCTTGCAGGTAGACATCCATCAACTAGAATCCAAAAGTATTAAACAACTTAAAAGAGAACTAAGGGGCTTTAAGGGTGATAAACCAATATTTTTTGATGTAATTGATCCAAAAAAACAAATCAAGTTGACCATGGCAAGCCGAAAACAAAAGGTTAATATTTCCCAAGAGTTGCTATCGCTTCTAGAAGAAAATTCTTGGCACTATAAATTGAATTAATAGGGTATTACGGTCTATAATTTTTTAATAAATAAATTTGATAGATAATAGCAATGTTACATTTTTAGAAATGATTAATTTTGACAAAATTTTAAGAATATGGCTTTAGAAATTACCGACAAAAACTTTGAAGAAAAGGTTTTGAAATCGGATAAACCCGTAATTGTAGATTTTTGGGCAGCTTGGTGTGGACCATGTCGCATGGTGGGTCCCATAATTGATGAAATCAGTGATGACTACGAGGGTAAGGCTGTGGTTGGCAAATTAGATGTTGACCAACACCAGGAGTATGCTGCAAAATACGGTGTACGTAACATTCCAACCGTATTGCTTTTCGATAAAGGTGAAGTGGTCGGCAGACAAGTAGGTGTTGCTCCTAAAAAGGCCTATTCCGACGCACTTGACGCTGTCTTATAGGGACTAGATTTCTTTTGTTAGTTTTTAAATTTGGCAAAATCAAAATGGGATGTATATTTGCACGCACCGATATTTTGGTCTGGTAGTTCAGTTGGTTAGAATACATGCCTGTCACGCATGGGGTCGCGGGTTCGAGTCCCGTCCAGACCGCTAAAATAAAAATTAACCCCTAAGGTTCAGCACTTTAGGGG
>CAJWAY010000001.1 GCA_913020685.1 uncultured Flavobacteriaceae bacterium | reverse complement strand
TGACGAGCTGCATGTAATAAAAGATAATCTTTTTGAATGTCCCCCATTGTTTGATATGATCCAAAAAGAATCTGGAACCAGTTGGAGAGAAATGTTTGAGGTTTTTAATATGGGCCATCGAATGGAGGTTTATTTACCCGAATCTCTAGCTCAGCAGGTAATTGATATTGCCGAGTCCTTTAATGTAGGTGCTCAAGTTATAGGTAGGGTTGAGGCATCTCAAGACAAAAAATTGACTATCCAATCGGTAGAGGGCATTTTTAAGTATTAATCATTTATCTTAGTATTCCCTTGAGGGGCGAAATAGATGAAAAAAATCATTTTTTTTACTTTTTTTATTTTTCAACTAGCATATGCTCAAGACCGAGATTTACTTTTGGATGGTTTGTTTGAGGAAGAGATGACGATGGAGGAGCAATTATTGCCACAAAAAATGATTTTTACACAATCACTTTTATGGGGAAAAAGTGGCCTATTCCGTAAAATCGGGGTATCAAAACTGTCTGTTGAACAAAGGGAAAAGGAGTTAAAAGTAAGGAATGTAATGCTCAAATCACATCAGATATTAGGCTACTTGACACTGGGGGGGATGGTAGCTCAAGGTATTATGGGTGGTAAGTTGTATAATGGTGAGTATGAACTTTATGAAACCCATAAAAAATTGGGACGTTGGGTTACTGCCTCCTATTTTACCGGAGCAGGACTTTCACTTTTCGCACCTCCACCTCTGGTTAGAAATAGAGTAAAAGGCTTAAATTCCATTAAGGCACACAAATTGTTAGCATATGTTCACTTTTCAGGAATGATTGCCACTAATGCTTGGTCCAAAGAAGACAAGGATTGGCACAAATATGCTGCCTATACCACCTTTGTAAGTTATGCAACAGCTGTTTTGGTATTTAAATTTTGAGAGTCGTTAATTTAAATACAGCTAGATAATTAAAATTAAATTGAATGAAAAAAATATTCTTTTATTGGTTTGTTATATTTTTTTGTTCCTCTAAGGCACAGGAAAAATGGATGTTGGATTCTAAAAATTCATTTATAACCTACGAGGCATCTCACTTTTTACATGATTGGTCTGGGACCAATCAGAATGTAAAAGGGTTGTTGATTAAGAATGAAGATTTTTTTAAAAAAATAGCCATTGCCATGTATGTTAGAGATTTTGATAGCAAAAACAGCAACAGGGACAATAACGCATTGGAAATATTGGATGTTTTACAATTTCCGAAAATTGAATTTTTTTCAGATGAAATTGAAAATAAAAATAGTGAAGTGAAATTTGATGGGGAATTGAATTTTCATGGAATTAAAATAAATACTGATATAACAGCTGAAGCCATACTGGAGGAAAACAATCTTGTATTAAAGGGAAATTTTGACCTGGCCCTTTCTGATTTTGAAGTTCCGTTACCTTCCTTTATGCTCCGAAAAATGGAAGATGAAATTGAGATTAAATTTGAGTTGTACTATCGTAAGCTTGATAGATAGTTTTTAAAACTTTAAATTTGTTTCTATTCATTGCACTCAAAATGATAGAGAAACTGGATATTGTAGAGCAAAGATTTATTGAGGTGTCTGATTTAATAATTCAGCCGGATGTAATCGCAGATCAAAAAAGATATATTCAACTAAACAAAGAATATAAGGATTTGAACAAGATTGTTAAAAAGGGAGAAGTCTATAAATCTACTATAGCGAATATGAAAGAGGCGGAGATCATGATCAAAGAGGAGTCGGATGTTGAAATGATCGATATGGCAAAAATTCAGTTGGAAGAGGCTAAAGAGAAACTCCCCGAATTGGAGGAAGAAATAAGATTTTTACTTATACCAAAAGATCCTGATGATGGTAGGAGTGTAGTAGTTGAAATTCGAGCAGGAACAGGAGGTGACGAAGCAAGTATTTTTGCAGGTGATCTATATCGAATGTACACCAAATATTGCCAGGATCAGGGATGGAGGGTTAGTTTTGTTGATGCCAATGAAGGCACTGCTGGGGGATTTAAGGAAGTAATTTTTGAAGTTTCAGGAGAAGAAGTTTATGGCACTATGAAATATGAATCTGGGGTACACAGGGTTCAACGAGTTCCTCAAACAGAGACGCAGGGTAGAGTACATACATCTGCTGCCACTGTAATGGTCTTACCAGAGGCCGAGGAGTTTGATGTAGAGGTCAATATGAATGATGTAAGGATAGATTATTTTTGTTCCTCTGGTCCAGGGGGCCAATCTGTTAATACCACTTACTCTGCTGTGAGGCTTACTCACGAGCCTACTGGAATTGTTGCCCAATGTCAAGATCAAAAGTCACAACACAAGAACAAAGAAAAAGCTTTAAAGGTTTTACGTTCAAGACTGTATGAAATAGAACTCCAAAAAAAACTGGAACAAGATGCCGAAAAGAGAAATTCACTGGTTTCCTCTGGAGACCGCTCTGCAAAAATCAGGACCTATAATTACCCTCAGGGAAGGGTGACTGATCATCGCATTGGTTTGACCCTTTATGATCTGCAAAATATCATTAACGGGGATATTCAAAAATTAGTTGATGAACTAAAGCTTTATCAAAATACTCAAAAACTGAAGGAGGCAGGAGAGACTCTATGATACAGGAACTACTTCTAAAGGAAATCAAACGTAAAAAATCTTTTTTATGTGTTGGTCTGGATGTGGACAAAGATCAAATACCATTAGATTTGAATGATGAACCTGATGTTATTTTTAATTTTTGTAAGAGAATTATTACAGCTACCGCACCCTATTGTGTTGCCTATAAACCGAATATCGCTTTTTTCGAGGCCTATGGATTGGAAGGATGGAAATCTCTTGAAAAAGTAATGGGATTTTTAAATAAAGAGTATCCCGAAATATTTACCATAGCCGATGCCAAAAGGGCAGATATTGGAAACACTTCGAAGCGATATGCCAAGGCTTTTTTCGAACATTTAGAGTTTGATTCGGTTACCATTGCTCCCTACATGGGTAAAGATTCCGTTGAGCCTTTTTTAGAATATAAAGGAAAGTATGCCATATTATTGATTTTGACTTCCAATGAAGGAGCCTCAGATTTTCAATTACTTAATGCAGAGGGAAAATCCCTATATGAGCGGGTGATTGAGCAGTCAAAAAAATGGAAAAATGCAGATCGACTGATGTATGTGGTAGGAGCTAATAAGTCAAAAACACTTAAAAAAATTAGAAAATTGATTCCCGATTCTACATTATTGATCCCAGGTGTAGGAGCACAGGGAGGGAGTTTGGAGGAGGTTTCAGTTAATGGTCTGAATGACACTTGTGGTTTACTGGTCAATTCATCAAGAGGAATAATATACGCTTCAACAGGGAGTGATTTTGATCAAGTAGCCGCTAATGTTGCCAAAGATTTACAGGAACAAATGGCTTTTTACCTTGAGAAAAAAGGTGTTTTATGATGTTGCATCACAGTATATATAAAGCAAAAAAAGAAAATGCAAGTTGGATAACTTTTATTCATGGGGCGGGGGGGAGCAGTGCTATTTGGTTTAAGCAAATTAGATTTTTTTCAAAAAACTTTAATCTTTTACTCATCGATTTGCAAGGTCATGGTGCTTCTAAAGATTTGATCCATAACCCTTTTAAATCAAAGTATTCCTTTGAGTCTATAGCAGAGGATATTTTTGAAGTATTGGATCATCTTAAAATAGTGAAGTCTCATTTTGTAGGTATTTCTCTTGGTACGGTTCTTATAAGACAGGTGGCCGAGATGCAGCCTGAACGTGTAAAGAAAATGATTATGGGAGGTGCGGTATTGGAGTTAAATTTGAGATCAAGAATTCTAATGTACTTCGGCAATGCCACAAAATCTGTTCTACCATATATGTGGTTGTATCGTTTTTTTGCTTTTATAATTATGCCTAATAGAAACCACAAGGAGTCTCGTATCTTATTTATTCGCGAAGCCAAAAAACTTTATCAAAAAGAATTTATAAGATGGTTTAAACTTACTTCAGAAATCATACCTAAGTTAAGGATCTTTAGAAAAGTTGCTGTGGATATCCCCACTCTTTATATCATGGGTGATCAGGATTATATGTTTCTTCCATCTGTCCGAAAGGCCACCGAAAGTGATCCTTTTTCTCAGTTATTGGTTTTGCAAAAATGTGGTCATGTAGTAAATGTGGAAAAACCTAAAAATTTTAACGATGGAATGCTTATGTTTTTAGAACGCAATGATTAAGAAAAGACCACAGTCTTGTTTCCATAGACCATTACTTTTCGATTGACATGTAATTTAAGAGCACGAAGCAGTACGATTCGCTCCAAGTCTCTTCCTTTTTCAATAAAATCTTCAATAGAGTTTAAGTGAGTGACCCGAGCAATATCTTGCTCTATGATGGGTCCTGCATCCAGCTCATCGGTTACATAATGACTGGTTGCTCCAATAATCTTTACACCACGTTCAAAGGCCGAGTGATAGGGTTTTGCACCCGGAAAAGCTGGTAAGAAAGAATGGTGAATATTGATGATTTTATTTGTGTATTGGTCTATCAATGTAGGAGAAATAATTTGCATGTAACGGGCCAAAACTATAAAATCTACCTGATGCTCTTTGAGTAATGTCAATTGTTTTGCTTCTGCTTCATGCTTATTTTCTTTGTTGATAGGAATGTTGTAAAATGGAATATCAAAGCGTTTGGCGATGATTTCAAGATTAGGGTGGTTACTTAAAATAAAAGGAATCTCTGCAGACAACTCTCCTGATTGTTGTTTAGCAAGTATATCGTATAGACAATGGTCGTATTTGGAGACAAAAACGGCCATCTTTGGTTTTTGATTTTTTAGATAAAAATTACAATGAAGGGAGAAACGCTTCCCTAAGTCTCTGTGAAATTCATCCTTAAAACCTTGGAAGATGAAATCATCTCCATTGAAGTCACATTCTACGCGCATAAAAAATGCGGCATTGGGCCTGTCAACGTATTGGTCGATATAGGTAATATTTCCTTGACTTTGATGTATGAAGTTCGTCACTGCAGCAATGATTCCTTTCTGGTCAGAGCAATACATTAACAAAGTGATTTGATTCATTTTTTTTTTTTCAAAAATAGGAATTCGCCTGCTTAGGGCAATAGATTCTAATGATTTAATTGGATCAAAGAAAAAAGCCTCCATTAGTGGAGGCTTTCTCATATTAGTAATAGAATTAGATTAGCCTTCGTTGATTCTAAAGTCAGCATATGCTTCCATTCCATGTTCTGAAAGATCGAGACCGTTTATTTCCTCATCCTTATTGACTCTCAATCCAGTGGTTGATTTGACAATAAACAGGATAATGAAAGATGTGGCTACACAGAAAGCACCGACAATTCCAACACCAATCAATTGAGTTAAAAATTGATCAATTCCTGACATAGCTCCAAAGATTCCAACGGCTAGGGTTCCCCATATACCACAGATCAAGTGAACTGCAACAGCACCAACAGGATCGTCTAATTTAAGCTTGTCAATCAAAGCAATGCCCAAAACTACAATGATCCCAGCGAATAATCCAATAACAATGGCATCAGTTGGACTCATTTGGTCTGCACCTGCGGTAATTCCAACTAATCCTCCCAAAACCCCGTTCATAAACATGGTCAAATCAAAATTTTTATATAATAAGTTAGAAAAGAAAGCAGCGGCAACACCCCCAGCAGCTGCAGCAAGTGAGGTGGTCACAAGAGTCAATGAAGTCAATTCCGGGTCAGCTGACAGTACCGAACCTCCGTTAAATCCAAACCATCCCAACCAAAGGATGAAAACACCAGCAGATGCAATTGGTAAATTATGACCAGGTAAGGCTTTTGGTTTTCCGTCTTTGTCAAATTTACCAATTCTGGCTCCTAAAAGATAGATAGTAATTAAAGCACCCCATCCCCCAACAGAGTGGACCAATGTAGAGCCAGCAAAATCATAGAACCCCCATGCGTCTAGGAATCCACCACCCCATTTCCAGGCTCCAACAATGGGGTATACAATTCCAACGTATAGTATCGCAAATAGCATAAATCCAGATAATTTGATACGCTCAGCAACTGCTCCGGAAACAATTGTCGCTGCAGTAGCGGCAAACATGCCTTGGAAAAGAAAATCTGTCCACCAAGTGTAACCACCGTCAGCGTATCCAAATCCCATTCCTCCCTCTGGAGCAGATATTCCAAAACCTGCGAATTTGAATAAACCAATTTCCCCATCTTCAAACCCGGGATACATAAGGTTAAATCCACCAATACAATACAATAGAAGACCAACGGTTATTACAAAAAAGTTTTTAAATAATATATTGATGGTATTTTTTTGGCGGGTCAGTCCAATTTCCAAAAAAGAGAATCCCAAGTGCATAAAAAATACTAGGGCTGTACAGACCATCATCCATACATTGTTAACAGTTAAAATTGTAGTTTCCATAATTATTTGTGTGTTAGTTTAATGATTCGTTTCCTTTTTCTCCAGTTCTGATTCTGTATGCTTCTTCAACGGGTAAAATGAATATTTTTCCATCTCCCACTTTATTGGTCGCAGCAGTTGAAATGATAGCGTTTATTGTTTTTTCTACAAAAGATTCTGATACTACAATAGATAGATATCTTCTTTGAATTTCAGAAGTACTATAAGTGATTCCACGATAGACATGACCTTCTTTTTCATTTCCTACCCCAGTTACATCCCAGTAACTGAAGAAATTCACTTCTACTTTATGAAGTGCTTCTTTTACATCATCAAATTTTGATTTTCTAATGATTGCTTCGATTTTTTTCATGTTTTGAATAATTAAAATAATTGTTTTTGAAAACGTTTTTGGAATGTTTTATGAAAGAGATTTAAATTTTTGATTAATCCAATTCTTTTATTGATTCATTATTTCTGAATCTAAAACTAATATGATTTACCCCCCAAGGCTTAACATTAGGGGGTAAATCTTATGATTTAGTGAAATAAAATTTTTACAACATCATTTATTAGAATGAGTAAATTGCGGCTACTAAAAAGGCGCTCAAGCTATCAGTAGCTCCGTCAGCATCAGTGTAAAATTTATCCGATGCAGAGTCAATTCTTATTTCAGGTTTAAAAATAAAGTTTCCAGAGGTGTAGCTTCCAGTAATAGTAAAAGATGTATTGTCTCCATCTCCAGAAATATCTCCAATAGCTCCTAACCCGTCTTCAGAAAAGGCCTCGAATCGAGCTCCAAGGGCAAAAGTGTCAGAAAAAGTGTACTGAGGGTATAATGCTACACCAGAGAATTCAACATTGTCATCGTCACTATAGCTAGTTGCGTTGATTCCAAGAAAGAAACTATCGCCAAGGTTGAAGCCACCGGTAAAGTCAATTTGACTTACACCAAAAGTTCCACCACCCAGATAGTTGATGTATTGACCAAAAATGCCTAATTGCGCACCAAACATGTATTTCATATCGTTATCAAATCCTAAATGTTTAGTTTTCTGGAATTCTGTATCATCTGTTTGATTGAATATACCTAGCATTATCGAAGTATTTTCTCCAGCAGCAATGTCAGCTTTTATACCACTGTGGGAAAAGGGCCCATAAGAGAACATGTAAGAGGTAGTATAGTTAAAATTAGCTACAGGCGAAATTACTTCATAACCAAGAAATGTGTTGAAATTACCCATGGTGAGGGTGAAAGAGTCGCTAACGTTGTAGTAAGCGTAGAGTTGGTTTACCATGTTAGAGCTTCTGTAAAACCCATCCCCGTCTGGAGCCAATTGTGGAGAGGCAAAAACTGCATCGGCTCCTCTAGGACCGAAAACAAGGTCAGCAACAAAACCGGATTTTTCCCCTTCGTATGACATTATAATGTTTGCCATACCCATTGCAAATCCGTTTAGATTGGCAAATGATGTACCAGGAGTAAATTCATTGCTTCTATAATAAGTATCAATAGAGCCACTGACACCAAAAGTTGGCTCTGGAGCAGATTCCTCTTCTTGAGCAAATAGAATGAAGCTAAACATTACAGTTAATGTTGTTAAAAAAGTTTTTTTAATGAAATTCATAATTATAGTGTTTAATAAATTAGTGTTTGTGTTAGTATTATTTTGTATTTTCTTTTACCCAAGCTTCGAATCCGCCACCCTCGAATCCACCAATTCCATGTTCAGCTTCATCGAGGCCTTTGATTTCAACTTCCTCAGAAACTCGAAGACCAATGGTAGATTTGAGAATTCCAAAACCAATGAGCGCTGAGACTGTAGCCCAAACACCATAGGCTAGCACACCTATAGCTTGGATTCCAAATTGGCTAGCGCCACCACCATTGAATAGTCCTATTCCAGTATCGCCGTCAACGCCCCATAATCCAATAACAAGAGTACCCCATGCTCCTACAACACCGTGAGCAGAAGCTGCACCAACAGCATCATCAATTTTCAGAACTTTATCAATGAATTCGATGGAGAATACAACTATTATACCTCCTATTAATCCAGCAAGAAATCCTCCACCAAAAGTCATATTTCCACAGCCTGCTGTAATGGCAACTAGTCCTGCAATTGCTCCGTTAAGTGTCATTCCTAAATTTGGTTTTCCATCTTTAATCCATGTGGTAGCCATTGCACCTACAGCCCCTGCAGCCGCAGCTATATTTGTAACCATAACTACAGCAGATGCAGCTGCAGAGTCGTCACCTCCCCAAGCTAATTGCGAACCACCATTAAAACCAAACCATCCTAACCATAGAATGAATACACCAAGTGCACCTAGTAATAAATTGTGACCTGGAATAACATTGGATTTACCATCAACATACTTACCCAATCTGGGACCGACCATCCATGCACCTACGAGCGCTGCCCAGCCACCTACAGAATGAACAATTGAGGAACCAGCAAAGTCGATGAAGCCTAAATTTGCCAACCAACCATCACCGTTCCATTGCCATCCACCTGAAATTGGGTAGATTATTGCTGTTAAGAAAATTGTAAAAAACACATAGGTAGTATATTTTGTTCTACCCGCAATTGCACCAGACACAATTGTTGCTGCAGTGGCGCAGAAAACGGTCTGGAAAAACACATCATGGGGCCCATCTCCAGGATTGAAGAAAATGTCTGAAGTTGCGATCCATCCATTTGATGCTCCGTACATCAAACCATAACCTATAGCCCAATAAGAAAGAGTTCCTACCGAAATGTCTAAAATGTTCTTCATGGAAATATTTACCGCATTTTTAGAACGAGTAAACCCAGACTCCACCAAAGTGAACCCTGCTTGCATGAAAAAAACTAGAATCCCCGACAAAAGGATCCATAGCATTGTGAAGTCATCATTGACTTCAACAGCTGTTGTCGAATTAATTAGTGAAAGATTTAACATAGTTTGTCATTATAAATTTTCAGCTAAACTATGTAATAAGAATTCTTACTGTTAAAAAATTGGGGGTCAAAAACCTATTTTTATTATATTGGTCAATCTACCCCCTAAAATAATAGGGGTATAATAATTTTTTAATCTTATTTTAAGAAATATGTAAAAAATCAGTGAATAAACTTATTGATCAAAATTCCAGTGTAAACCATAAGGATTCCCATTATTAAACTCAACATACTGTAAACTAGTAACATGTTGTAATCCCCTGATTTAATAAATGATAAGTTTTCGTTAGCAAAAGAAGAAAAGGTTGTGAATCCTCCACAAAAGCCTACTGTGGCAAATAGAACTAGTGAAGATTCGTTTTCATTGCTATTTCTATGAAAATATCCTATTAAAAACCCAATAAATAGACAACCCAACAAATTTGCACAAAAAGTATTCCATGGAAATCCTTTACCAGAGTAGGGTAAAAATTTACCTACAAGAAAACGCGCTACTGTCCCTAAACCTCCTCCAATAAATACAATCAAAAGATGCTTCATTTTTTTAATTATGAACTCTGTGTAAAGAACTTGATTAGAAAAAGGATTCCTATGACGAGTATAAATGCAAAAAATATTTTTATACTTCCTCTGTAATGCAGATTATGATTTTTGGAATCTTTTCTGTAAGAGAATACCATTAGTGTCACGAAACCAATTACAAATATAACAGCAAATAAGAGTTGTCCTTGACTGAACATTTTTATATTTTTCCCTAAATTAGAAAAAAACATTGACCTCTTTTAACTTCACATCAAATATAAAATGATTAAAAATGAATTAAATGCAGTGGCTGAATTCCACAATGCTTTTGGTATAAAATCTGCTGATTCACCAATTGCAAATATTCCAGGGCAAACTATACTTTTAAGGTACAACCTAATGAAAGAAGAAAACGAAGAATATATTGATGCAGCTCAAAAAAATGACCTTGTTGAAGTTGCTGATGCTCTAGGAGACATGCTGTATATCTTGTGTGGAACTATACTCTCTCATGGCATGCAACACAAAATCACAGAAGTTTTTAATGAAATTCAAAGAAGTAATATGAGTAAGTTGGGTGACGACGGCAAACCTATTTATCGTGAAGACGGTAAGGTGCTCAAAGGCCCAAATTACTTTAAACCAGACATTAAATCTATATTATATAAAGATTAATCTACAGCAACACGCCATCCATATGGGTCCTCTGAAATATTATATTGTATAGACATTATTTTATCCTTTAGTTGTTTTGCAACCGGGTCTTCCAATTTTGGAAGTTTGTAGTTTACCCCTTTGTATCCATAACTTTTAATGGGATTGATTACAACAGCTGTTCCGCTTCCAAACATTTCTTTCAAAGAATTGTTTCTAGAGGCATCTACTATCTCATCAATTCTTATAGGACGAACTTCTACCTCAATTCCAGAATCTCTGGCGATTTGTATGACACTTTTTCGTGTAACCCCGTCAAGTATTCGATCATTGGTTGGTGCAGTTAAGAGTTTGTTATCAATTCTAAAAAAAATATTCATAGTTCCTGCTTCTTCCAGGAACTCATGGGATTTGGCATCAGTCCATACAATCTGCTGATACCCTTTTTTTTGTGCCAATGCTGTTGGATAAAATTGGGCGGCATAGTTCCCTGCAGCTTTTGTGTATCCTATTCCTCCGTCAGCTGCTCTGCTAAACTCCTCAGCAATTAAGACATTCACTTCACCTCCATAATAGGCTTTTACAGGACAACAAATGATTATAAAAGTATATTCTAATGATGGAGAAGCCTGAACACAAGCTTGACTTGAAAAAACAAAAGGACGAACATAGAGAGAATTTCCAATTCCAGGCTTTATCCATTCCTTGTCTAAATCTAATAATGATCTCAATCCTTTAAAAAAAAAGTTTTCGGGGAAAGTTGGAATTTGAAGCCTCTCAGCAGAACGATTGATGCGTTTAAAATTTTGATCGGGTCTAAAAAGCCATACTTTACCATGATCGTCTTTGTAAGCCTTCATACCTTCAAAAACAGCTTGCCCATAATGAAGTACACTCATTGATGGTTCAAAAGAAAGGGACTTGTAGGGAAGGACTTCAGGTGTCTGCCATTTTCCATCTTTGTATTTACATACAAACATGTGATCGGTAAAAACAGACCCAAAAGTCAAATTTTCAAAATCCACATTTTCCAAATTAGAAGCAGAAGCTTTCTCTATTTTCATTCTATGTAAAATATTTTCAAAATTACTTTTTTTACTTTTAAAACTTTCTATATGCCAAGTATTTTTAAAATCTAAACTTTTAATTTTATTAATTTCTCTAAAAAATAATTTTTAAAATAGTAAGTCAATAATTTTTTCAAAACTGATCTAGTAGGTTTAAACAATGAAAAAGAAAAAAATTATAACAGAAGACGGATCACCGTCATTATATTTGGAACAATTAAATGAGACTTATCATTCGAAAAATGGCGCTATAACAGAGTCAGATTATGTATATATAAATGAAGGGTTAGCTTATTGGTCAAATCAAAATAAACAAATGTCTCCAAAAATTTTTGAGATGGGATTAGGTACAGGATTGAATGCTTACCTAAGCTATGTTTTTGTTGTTGATTACAAAATGTCTTGTGAGTATTTTGCTGTCGAAAAATACCCGTTATCCTTAAAAGAAGTTAAGTCTCTGGACATGCAAGATGCATTACCTGATTCAGACCATAAGCATTTTTTTGATCAATTACACAAGGCCGATTGGGGTCTGAGTCTCCTTAAAAAGGAATTTTTATTTAAAAAAATTGAAGGAGATTTCTTAACTCTGGATTTTGATAATCAATTTGATGTTTTGTATTACGATGCTTTTGGTTATCACGCTCAACCGGAGATGTGGCATGAAGCTGCCCTTCAAAAATGTCATGACATACTATCGCCAGGGGGAGTTTGGGTCAGTTACTGTGCTAAAGGGTCGGTTAGAAGAATTCTGGAAAAAATAGGTTTTTGTCTTGAGCGATTAGAGGGACCTCCTGGAAAAAAGGAAATGTTGAGAGCCATAAAAAAGGTTTAGTTTATTTTTGAAAAAAACACACAAATGAAATTATTGGTTACCGGAGCTACGGGACTGATTGGTAAAAACTTAATTACCCATGCTAAGCAACGTAGAATAAGCATTCATTTTTTAACTACTCGAAAAGGGGAATGTATTAATTCTGATGGCATCAAAGGCTTTTTTTGGAATCCTGAACAAGATGAGATTGATGATAGTTGTTTCGAAGGAGTAGATATCCTAATTCATTTGGCCGGAGCAAATATTTCTAAACCTTGGACTGCCAAGAACAAAAAAGATATTTTGGAGAGCAGGCTGAATGGTACTCGTCTATTGAAAAAGACCCTGGATCGACTAAAAATAAAAATGAATAGTATTTGTTGTGCAGGAGCCATAGGGATTTACCCTGATAGTATAGATGACATTCATGATGAAAATAGTCCTCTTTCACAACTAAATTTTTTACAAAAAATAACTTATGCATGGGAGCAAGAATCAAAGGCTTTATCCAATAACTCAATAAATTTATCAATTTTTAGAATCGGTTTGGTTTTGACAAAAGAGGGAGGGTTACTGTCTAAGTTGACTCCTCCGGTAAAATTTTTTTTGGGAGCAGCTTTTGCTTCAGGAAAACAGTGGCAAAGTTGGATTCATATTGATGATTTGTCACGATTATTTTTTAAGGCAGTTGATGATGGGTGGGAGGGAACTTTCAATGCTGTTGCTCCAAATCCAATTTCACAAATAAACTTGATAAAAGCAATTGGGAAGACTTTGAACCGTCCAGTTTTTTTGCCTAATATTCCTGCCTTTTTTTTGCAATTGTTTTTGGGAGAACGCTCTCTTTTGATTTTAGGTAGTCAAAGGGTCAGTGCTAAACTCATTTTGTCAAAAGGATTCAAATTCAAATTCCCATATTTACATCAGGCACTAGATGATATCTTTAAAAAAAGAATGACAATTTGACAAAAAAAGATATTTGGCAGCAATTTTGAATAATTGTCAATAAAAAGAAAATGGCAAATAAACCACCTAAAGCCAAGGAAAAATTAAAAAAAACTACTGCTAAGAAAAAATCCGTTAAGTCAGACATTTCAGAAAAGCTTGAGGAATTGAATGGAAACCTTGAACAGGAGAAGGATAAGTATCTTCGTTTGTTTGCAGAGTTTGAAAATTTTAAGAAAAGAACTGCTAAAGAGCGCATAGAACTTTTTAAAACTGCCGGTCAAGAGGTTATTAGTGCCATATTGCCAATTTTAGATGATATGGAACGGGCCATCAATCAAACCCCTGAGGAGGAAAGAAAGTCCATTGAGGGTTTCGTTTTAATCAACAACAAATTGATAGATGTTTTAAGAATAAATGGATTGAATGTTGCAGTAACAAACATAGGAGATACGTTTGATGCAGAAATACACGAAGCGATCACACTCATTCCCTCAGATGATGATCAAAAAGGTAAAATAATAGACGTGACTGAAAAAGGATATCAACTTGGAGATAAAATAATAAGATTCCCCAAGGTCGTCGTAGGACAATGAGCCATATGAAAGAAGACTTTTATAATATTTTGGGCCTATCAAAAGGTGCGTCAGCTAATGAAATTAAAAAGGCTTATCGCAAGAAAGCTATAGAATTTCACCCAGATAAAAACCCTGGTGATAAAGAAGCTGAAGCTAATTTCAAAAAGGCAGCAGAGGCTTATGAGGTCTTGAGTGATCCTCAGAAGAAATCGCAGTACGACCAGTTTGGGCATTCTGCTTTTGAGTCAGGTGGTTTTGGAGGAGGAGGTATGAATATGGAAGATATTTTCAGTCAATTTGGAGATATTTTTGGTAGCGCTTTCGGTGGTGGTGGCTTTAGTGGTTTCGGCCAATCACATTACAAATCAAAGGGAGGGAACCTCAGAATCAGAGTACAGATGAGCATTAAAGAGGTTGCCCATGGTGTGGAAAAGAAAATTAAAGTTAGAAGAAAAGTTCAAGCTGCAGGAGTGAGTTATGATACTTGTAGAACTTGTGAAGGAAAAGGGCAAGTAATGAGAGTTACTAATACAATCCTCGGAAGAATGCAAAGTGCATCTACTTGTCCCAAATGTAATGGAAGTGGGCAAATTATATCAAATCGGCCTGCTGGAAGCGATGCCAATGGCATGGTTGAACAAGAAGAAGCGGTATCCATAAAAATTCCTGCAGGGGTAGAAGAAGGTATGCAATTGAAAGTGACTGGAAAAGGCAATGAGGCTGTTGGTAACGGTATATCTGGAGATTTGTTAGTTTTAATTGAGGAAAGTACGGATGACAATTTTGTCCGAGAGGGAAATCACTTACATTTTGACCTATACATAAGCATAGCTGAGGCCGCTTTAGGTGTATCTAGAGAAATTAATTTATTGGAAGGAAAAGTCAGGATTAAACTTGAGTCTGGTATACAGTCTGGGAAAACATTAAGGTTGAGAGGTAAAGGATTACCCGACTTGAATGGATACGGAAAGGGAGATCTTTTGGTTCATGTCAATGTTTGGACCCCAAAAACTTTAAATAAAGAACAAAAGCAATTTTTTCAAAAAATGATTGAAGACGATAATTTCACCCCTAATCCGGACAAATCTGATAAATCATTTTTTGAAAAGGTTAAGGACATGTTCGCATAAACACTAAATCTAAGAAAAAATATTTATATTTGAACAACACTAAATTTTATAGTGTTATTTCTTTTTCATAGCAATTTTTTCCCATCCTTAGAAATAAGGGTGGGTTTTGTTTTAGTGTTATATTAGTATTGATTTAATTTCATGCAAAAAATAACAGATTTCTTTAACTATGACATAAAGATGGGTAGTGATATCATACTATCGCCGAAATCTATGTTAATCATTATTGGTGTTTTTGTACTTACTTATTTATTCCTCAAGGTATTTCGACGTATTGTATTTAAAACCCTGAACAATGACACTAAACTAAAGTTTAGGGGGATTTTAACTTTTTTCAATTATCTGGTTTACCTGATTGTAATTTTAATTACCTTAGACAATGTTGGGGTAAAAGTAAGCACAATTTTTGCGGCATCTGCAGTACTATTGGTGGGGGTGAGCTTAGCCTTACAAACTTTAATACAAGATGTTTTTTCGGGGATCTCTATATTGGCGGACCAAACAGTTCATGTAGGAGACGTAATACAATTAGATGGTCAGGTGGGAAGAGTCGAAAATATTATGTTAAGAACCACTAGAGCAGTGACTAGAGACAATAAAGTACTGATAATTCCCAATCATAAATTCTTGACTTCAATTCTTTATAATTGGACTGAAAATGGGACATTGACTAAAGAGTCAATCCATTTTGGAGTGGCCTACAATACTGATATTCAATTGTTAAAGGATATAGTAATACAGATTACTAATGACCACCCCAAGGTTTTGGCTAAACCAGAACCATTTCTACTTTTTGACGATTTTGGAGACAGTGCATTGGTGTTCCAACTTTTCTTTTCTATGAATAAAAGCTTTGAGGCCAATCTCGTTAAAAGTGATCTCAGATTTAAGATTTTTGAAAAACTAAAGGCATCTAATATCGAAATACCATTTCCACAAAGGGTAGTTATACTTAAAAATAATACTTTGGAAACCGAATGAAAAAAATATTATTGATTGAGGATGAAGAGCCCATTAGAAGAGTACTAATCCGAATTTTAGAAGAAGAAAGCAAAGACTATGAAATCACACAATGTGAGGATGGTAAATTAGGACTAACCACACTTTCTAAGGAGGATTTCGACTTAGTGCTTTGTGATATTAAAATGCCTAAAATGGATGGTGTAGAGGTTTTACAAAAAGCCAGGGAAAATGGTATTAATGTCCCATTCATTATGTTGACTGGTCATGGAAATGTCTCCACTGCGGTCGAAGCTATGAAGTCAGGAGCTTATGATTTTATATCCAAACCACCGGACTTGAATCGGTTACTTACAGCTGTTAGGAATGCTTTGCAAATAAAGAATTTGGTTTTAGAGAATAAGAATCTAAAAAAACGAATTGCCAAAAGGTATGAGATGGTTGGTGATTCACCCCAGATCAATGAGATTCACAATTTGATCGAAAAGGTAGCCCCAACAGAGGCTAGGGTATTGATTACAGGTGAAAATGGCACTGGTAAAGAACTTGTAGCTCATCACCTACATCAAAAAAGTAATCGAACTGGAGCTCCTTTTGTTGAAGTGAATTGTGCTGCCATTCCTGCCGATTTGATTGAAAGTGAACTCTTTGGTCATGTAAAAGGATCTTTCACATCTGCAGTTAAAGATCGTCCAGGAAAGTTTGAAATTGCCAATGGAGGTACAATATTTTTGGATGAAGTAGCAGATATGAGCCTTGCAGCTCAAGCCAAAGTTTTGAGAGCACTTCAAGAAAATAAAATTCAAAGAGTTGGAGGAGAAAAAGACATAAAGGTAAATGTTCGTGTTATCGCTGCCACCAATAAAGATTTGAATAATGAAATTCATAAGGGAAAATTTCGAGAGGATCTCTATCACCGTTTAGCTGTTATCCTTATTAAAGTTCCTTCTCTGAAAGATAGAAAAGTTGACATTCCAATATTGGTGGATTACTTCACAAATAGTCTTATGAACGAACAGGGTATGGACCGAAAAACCTTTTCTGAAGGAGCAATTACACAATTGATGAATTATCCATGGACTGGTAATATTCGCGAGCTTAAAAATGTTGTTGAAAGACTTATGATCTTGGGATCAAACCCTGTCACTGTAGACGATATCCAACAATTTGCTGCTAAATCTAAACTTTAATTGATTATGAAAAAATTATTGCTATTATTATTATGCAGCGGTCTTTCTGTTCAAGCTCAAAATGATGAAGTAATAAATAGCCAAATTAAGGATATATATCGCCAGGTACTGACACAAGGAAAAAGTTATGATTGGTTAAATCATCTCACCAATCAAATTGGGGGCCGATTGTCAGGTTCGTTGAATGCTGAACGGGCCATTAAATGGGCTAAAGATGAACTTGATGCATTGCAATTGGATTCCGTATGGTTGCAAACAGTTATGGTTCCCAAGTGGGTAAGAGGGACTTTTGAGTACGCTAATATAGAATCTAGCCCAGGGAATACAATAAACGTCAGCATTTGTGCCTTAGGAGGCTCCATTGCAACACCTTCTGCAGGAATTCGTGCCAATGTGGTTGAAGTCAAACAAATTGAAGATCTTGCTTTATTGGGTAAAGATAAAATTGAGGGTAAGATTGTTTTTTTTAATCGTCCAATGGAAGCAGATTTAATCAATACATTTGAAGCCTACAGTGGTGCCGTAGATCAAAGATACGTTGGTGCAGCCGAAGCTGCCAAATTTGGTGCTTTGGCTGTTATTGTTCGCTCCTTAAATTTAAGATTGGATGACTACCCTCACACAGGAGTAATGAGTTATGGTAATTTGCCCATAAATAAAAGAATTCCCGCTGCAGCGATCAGCACTAATGGTGCAGAGTTACTAAGTTCAATGATTTCTCTGAATCCCAAATTACGTTTTTTTATCAAGCAAAATTGCAAGAATTATCCAGAGGTAAGGTCTTATAATGTGATTGCACAGATTAAAGGGGAGGTATCACCTGAGAAAATCATTTTGGTTGGTGCCCATTTAGATTCATGGGATTTAGGTGATGGAGCTCATGATGATGGGGCAGGGGTCGTTCAGTCTATGGAAGTCTTGAGACTAATGAACTCTATTAATTTTCGTCCTAAAAACACCATTCGCTTGGTATTGTTTGCCAATGAAGAAAATGGATTGAATGGTGCCAAGGTATACAGTCAAATGGTTAAAAAAGATAAAGAGCAACACCTTTTAGCACTTGAGTCGGATACTGGTGGCTTTAGCCCTATGGGATTTAATTTTGACACTAAAGACAAATACTTGAATAAAATTTTGTCTTGGAAATCCTATTTTAGTCCTTATTTCATTCATTTTTTTGGAGATAATGGAAGTGGTGCAGATGTAAGTTTACTTAAAAGTAATGCAAAAGTTCTGGCAGGTTTGAAAACTGACCCACATAGATATTTCATTCATCATCATTCAGAGATGGATACTTTTGACCAAATTAACAAGAGAGAATTGGAGATGGGTGCTGCAACAATGGCTGCATTGGTATTTCTCACAGATCAATTAGGTCTTGAATAAGAATATTTTTCTGTTTATTTTCAATGAGTTTAAGTACATATACCCAAGAATTTGGAACTAATCTTAAATTAGCCTTTCCAGTTATAGTTGGTATGCTAGGGCACACTGTAGTTCAGTTGATCGACAATATAATGGTAGGTCAATTGGGCACTGCTGAATTAGCTGCTGTTTCACTTGGTAATAGTTTTGTTTTTGTGGCCATGTCTATAGGAATAGGGTTCTCTACTGCAATTACTCCAATGATTGCTGAGTCTTTCGGAGCAAAAAATTATAATAATGTCAGGTATGTTTTTGTTCATGGTTTGATCCTTTGTTTTGGATTGGGACTTATTTTGGCCATATTGGTGTTATGGGCTCAACCTCTATTATCTCAAATGGGTCAACCCCATGAAGTTGTTTTTTTGGCTAAACCTTACCTTTTTTGGGTGGCTATTTCTTTGGTCCCTCTCGTTGGTTTTCAGGGGTTAAGGCAGTTTGCGGAGGGTTTGTTTCAGACCCGTTTGGCCATGTATGCAACGTTAATGGGTAATGTAATCAATGTATTGCTAAATTACCTTTTAATTTTTGGAGTTCACGGTTTTCCTGAGTTGGGGGTCGAGGGTGCAGCGCTTGGAACTTTGTTTTCACGCTGGGCTATGGTTCTGTTTATGGCAATCAATGTCAAGAATCAAAAGGGATTTAAAAGGTTCAACCGTAAACTTTTTAGGGTAAAACTCAGGAAATCAATTTTTAAAAGGATTATTTTATTGGGACTTCCCTCGGCACTCCAAATGTTTTTTGAGATCACTTTTTTTACCTCTGCGATTTGGATCTCTGGTTTATTGGGGAAAAATCCTCAGGCAGCCAATCAGATAGCTCTTAATTTAACTTCGATGACTTATATGGTTGCACTTGGTTTGGGTGTAACTGCTATGATACGTGTAGGAAATGAAAAAGGCCGTAAAGATTTAGTTACCCTGAAAAGGGTTGCTATTTCTAATTTTTTACTTGTTTTTTTTATTAGTTCACTTTTTTGTTTGTTTTTTATTTTTTCCCATGATTTGCTCCCTTGGTTGTATCTTGATGGCAATTCCTCCGCAATATCCTCAGATGTAATTACGGTGGTTAAAATTGCTTCGGATTTGATTCTAATTGCTGCTTTTTTTCAAATAGCCGATGGACTTCAGGCCGTAGTTTTAGGGGCTTTAAGGGGAATTCAAGATGTAATTACTCCAGCTATTCTTATCTTTTTATCTTATGGAGCTATTGGTTTTCCAATTTCCTACTATTTCGGGTTAAAAACTGATTGGTCTACCTCTGGAATTTGGTTAGGTCTTTTGACAGGATTAACACTTTCTGCACTATTGTTGCTTCTCAGATTTCAGTATCTTTCCCAAAAATTAGATTCCTAAACTGACTTTGAAGATGGATTTACCAAAGTTTTTAATTGCCGACAGCTCAGCGCTTGAAGATTTAATTTTTATAGTTCATACAGAGTATCCGCGTTTTTTTCTTAATGTTGCAACAGATGAGATTCACTGGATGGAGGAGTTTCAAAAAGAAGATAGAGAGGAATTGGAATCTCAGACTGCTCAACTTGTAGAACAGGCATTAGACTTTTATGATAAAGAAGTGGAAAGTTTGGATTAAGCCGTGGATGAACTCATTACTCTAGATCAGCAATTATTTCTTTTTCTCAATCAAATGGGATCCAAAACTTTTGATGGTTTCTGGATGCTCATGACCCATAAGGGAACAAATATATTCCTTTATTTATTTTTGGCTCTCTTATACCTAAATCACACGAGTCAAAAATCCTTTTTGATGCTACTACTTTTTGTTGCTTTTCTAATTTTGGTAACAGATCAGGGAACTAATCTTTTTAAAGATGGTTTTGAGCGTTTGCGACCCTGTCACGAGCCGGCCCTAAAAGAAATGGTAAGGCTGGTTAAACCCTCTTGTGGAGGATTATATGGATACTTTTCAGGTCACGCTTCTAATTCTTTCTCTTTAGCGGTTTTCTTCTCATTTATTTTTGGAGTTAAATACATCAGACTTCCCTATTTATTGTTGTCAATTGCTTTTTTGGTGGCCTACAGCAGGATCTATATTGGAGTACATTATCCTTTGGATGTGGTCTCGGGAATGGCCTTCGGTTCCTTGGTTGGATTGGTATTTTACTTTATCTGGAGAAGGTTCAATGGTAAGTCTCTAGTTTAAAATTAATGCTCTTC
This sequence comes from uncultured Flavobacteriaceae bacterium, assembly GCA_913020685.1. GTDB lineage: Bacteria > Bacteroidota > Bacteroidia > Flavobacteriales > Flavobacteriaceae > UBA8316. The sequence continues at coordinate 25,735 of CAJWAY010000001.1, read as the reverse complement.
TTTTTTTAACAATTCAGGTGATTTGGCTTTGAATTTATTCAGTCGCGGCTTGGAAACATTCAATATATACAGATCATTGGGGTTGTTCTTTTCATAGTCTTGATGGTAGTTCTCCGCATAGTAAAACTTCGATAGCGGTTTGACCTCTGTTACTATTTTTTGCTGGAAGACTTTTGCTTCTGTTAGATTAGAAATATGGTCTTCAATGATTTTCTTCTCAGCTTGGTTTTGATAAAAGGCTATGGATCGGTAATGCGTTCCTCGGTCGGGTCCCTGTTGGTTGAGAAGGGTAGGGTCGTGGGAATCAAAAAAAACTTCTACAAGGGTCGCAAAATCGATTACATTAGGGTCATAGATCACTTCTACCGTCTCAGCATGATCTGTTATGCCCGAGATAACTTGGTAGTAGGTGGGGTTTTTAGTTTTTCCTCCGGCATAGCCGGAATAGGCCTCCTCTACCCCCTTTAGGCTTTCGTAAACGGATTCTACACACCAGAAGCAACCGGAAGCAAAGTATGCTTTGGCTTTTGTTTGAAAATTTTCTTCGGGGCTCCAAACCGCTGTAGAACGATTATTTGGTTGAGGAGCCACTATTTGGCAAGTGTTCGTTAGCATCAAACTTATCAGAAAATACGTTGCTTTCATTTTTTTTGGTTAATTAATTCGTCCTACAACCCTATTTTCAGTTCCTTCAATATTATAAAGTTTATCGCCGAGTTTAGTCCGCATTTCGTCTGCAAGGGTTTTTATTTTTTCGACTACCTCAGGATAGTGTTCAGCCACATCATTGGATTCGCTGATGTCCATTTTTAGATTATAAAGTTCAATTTTTTCAATCTGATTCATTTCATATTTGGTTTGGTAACCATCTTGACCTCCCTGTTTTCCATTGAGTGACCGATAGGTATGGGGAAAATAGAGTTTCCAATCCTTGTATCGTACTCCATGTAACTCATTCATATTGTAATAGAAGAATAGTGCTTGGTGTTGACTTTGGTCCGTTTTACCTGTCCAGATGTCCCACACACTTTTACCGTCAATTTTATTTTCGGGTAGATCTGTTCCAGTTATCTCTGCAATGGTGGGTAATATATCGATAGCCATCATAGGGGTATCAATTGTTCTTCCACCTTTGATTTTTTTTGGGTAATAGACCACACAGGGCTCTCTCTGTCCACCTTCCCATGCGGTACCTTTTCCCTCCCTCAAGGGCAATGCACTGCCCGCATGATTCCCAAAACTTAACCACGGTCCATTATCGCTGGTAAAAATGAACAAGGTGTTTTCATGGAGTTGATGTTCTTTCAGTTTATTCATGATCTGTCCTACGGACCAATCAATTTCCATAATGACATCCCCGTATAGCCCCTGCTCACTTTTTCCCTTAAATTTCTCAGAGACCGCAATAGGGGTATGAGGCATGGGATGTGGAACGTATAGAAAGAATGGATTTTCTTTGTTTCGCTCGATAAAATCCAAGGCAGCATCGGTCAGTTTAGTAGTTAACTGACCTTGGTCTTCCAGTGTTCTGATTTCTTTGACCACTTCAAAGTTTTTAAAAAATGGCAGTTGTGGATATTTTTTTGCAAAAGGATGATCCGGAGGCACTTGGTTTCCGTCATAATCAACGGGCCACATATCATTGGAATAAGGTATCCCAATGAATTCGTCAAAACCGTGATTCATAGGTAGAAATTCCGGGTGGTGTCCCAGATGCCATTTTCCAAAGATTGCGGTTTTATAACCTTGCGCTTTTAACATTTCTGCCAATGTTGTTTCCTGTGAATTTATTCCTATTTTCTGTTGTGGAAATAACGCACCGGAAATGCCAATTCTATTGGGGTAACAACCAGTAAGCAGGGCTGCTCTCGATGCTGAACATACCGCTTGTGCGGCATAAAAACTAGTGAGTTTAAGTCCTTCTTTGGCCATTTGATCCAAATGTGGAGTACTGATATTGGGTGATCCAAAGCTACCCAAATCTTGATAGCCTTGATCGTCCGTAAATACAATAACTACATTGGGCGGATTACTAGTTTTGGATTCTACTTTGGTATTGCAAGAACTTAAGACCAAAAGAGAAATTAGAATGGATAGGATTCTCATGAGTTTGTTTTTTTAAAAATACAAATTTTACTGCTCTATACTTATTATAGCTTAGCCATAAAGTCCATTAAGGATTGCCCAAAAGATTTCCAACTGTATTTTTTTTCTACTTTTTGAAAAGAGTCCTGAAAGTTCAATCGCGTCTCATCACGAAGTATTTTTTGGATACTCTCCGCTATTTTTTTAGGGTCGATTTTAGTAACCATTCCGGTATGATCTTCCAATATAGGGGTTTTAAGGCCAGGAAGGTCGGATACCAAAAGAGGAGTTTTGTAATAGTAAGCTAAGGGGGTTACCCCACTTTGAGTAGCACTAATATAAGTTTGAGCAACGACATCCGCAGCGCAAAAAACAAATGTAGATTTTTGGGTGTTGGCATAGTTAAAATCACAAATTACTCGCTCGCCAAGCTTGTATTTTCGGATGAGCCGGGTATATTTTTCAGAGGGTTCGTATGCCTCGCCCACTATAGCCAGTATTACATCCGAATGATTTAGCGGTACCTGGGAAAATGCCTCTATTAGCAAGTCCAGCCCTTTATATTTTCTGATCAAACCAAAAAATAGAACAATTTTTTTGTCTTTAGGCCAGCCCAATACCATACGTGCTTTTTCTTTCGAAATGGCCTGTGGTAATTTGTCTGCTATGGGATGGAAACCTTTCCATAATGGTAGTTGAGGGTTGTCCGATGAAATTTGGTCTCCAACAGCTTTTGATAGGGAGGCAAAACCATCCATACGTTTTGAAAAAAGTCTTGTTAGGGTTTTGTCCCAGAACTTAATCTCGTGCGGGATCCAATTGTCAACAAGACCAATTTTTTTAATGTTTTTGTTGATTCTTCGGGCGATGCCACACCAACAAAGTGCAAGGAAAGGGGTCCAATATCTGAAAATTACGTAATCGGGTTTAAGTCGGTTGATGGATCGAGCGACCTCAATCCAGTTGAAGGGGTTGAAACTATGAATTTTTCTTTTAATATTAAGATTATCCGGTGCATTCTCGTTACTGAATTGTGTTTTGCCTGGAAAAAGGAGTTTGGGGTATTGGGTTGTGAAGGTGTAAACATGAGTTTCATGCCCAAATGTATTTAGATTTTGCGCAAGATAATTTTGGGTATCGGCAATACCACCACGGAAAGGGTGGGCAGGCCCCAACAATAATACTTTTTTTTTATCCTTCATTCAAAGGGGTGGTCTTCTTTTTTGACCCAGTATTTGTAGTCCTATGATGCTTAATGAAAAGTAGATGATTCCAAAATAGAACAAACTGGGAATATGAGATAAATAAAACTCACTTTGATGAGGTAGGCAAAAAAAAAATAATCCTAAGAAGTTTCTTCCCAATTCAAAATTATAGGACCATACATAACTATCCATCAGTGAAGTAAAGCCAAAAATACTTATCATGATCAATCCCCCCATGAGGAGGGCTTGAGAGGAAGAAAATGATTCATAATTGGATAACAAAAAAAATAGCATAACGTTGATACACAACCACTGAAACAGTGCCCAAGCTTTTTTGAAAAAGCTCATTTCAGGATTGTATTTTTCGAAGGGGAATTTGGTGCTTATTTTCGTTCTTGGATATTTTAGAGTTACATCATCGGGTCGATAACCGGTGGGTCTCCACCATAGCGTGAATTTATCTTTCCACGAATGAGTGTTCCACGCATCCTGAATCATACCCCACATATGTTGATAATTGATGATCAGAGGGTTCCAAGTATGGACCGGTTTTAGAATACCGTAAACAGGTGGTTCCCCGTCCAATTCTTCCTGAAACGTTCCAAACCAGCGGTCCCAAATACAAAAAATCGCAGCCAAGTTTTTATCGATATAAATGGGGTTGATGGCGTGGTGTACACGGTGTTGTGATGGGGTAACTAAAATATATTCTAGGAATCCTAGTTTTCCAATGTGTTGGGTATGATACCAAAATTGACCAAATAAATGAAGGGGAGCCAAAACGGTGATAACCTCATGGGGAACACCTAATACCGCTGCAGGAATTAAAAATAGAGCGGAGTAACCCAATACATTTGAAATGCTTTGTCTTAGAGCACAAGCCAAGTTAAATTCTTCACTGCTGTGATGAATGACATGTTGGTTCCAGAAGAAATTTATTTTATGATTTAGTCGATGACTCCAGTAACTTGCAAAATCGATACATATAAACGCAATGAAGTACAATGATATACTGTTTTCGAGGGATATAATGGATAATTTTTCAAGTAAAAAAGGGTAGGAGACGATGACCACTACCAAGCCTAAAATATCTTTTAGTATATTGGTCATGCCAGAACTCAAGCTGGAGAGGGTATCCATAAATGTGTGGGTTTGCTTACCGGTAAAATGACCGTATGCAATTTCGATAATGATCAAAATGATAAATAAGGGAACTACCCACAAAAGAACCTTGGCATAAACTTCCATCACCCAATAATTGTGATTACTAATTTATAAAATTAATTATTGATCACCCATTCTCCTTTGTTAATCAATGGCTCTGCTTGTTTGAATTTTAAGGTTTTGGTTTCACCGGTGCTCACGTTTCTGATCACGACTTTTTCATTTCTTCCGATCTTGGGTCGGTCTCTAACGATAGTTTCAACCACATTTCTTTGTTGACCTCCTGCGCTTGCACTTATATTGCGATTTCTCTGTGCCATTTCATCTGTGTTGAGAACCTCATCTTTAGAGGTTCTGTAACCTTTGGGTGCAGCGGGCCTTCTTATTGCCTCTTGTATCTGAGCATCACTTTGTTGAGGGAGTCCTCCTTTGAAAAGGAAAGACAGCACCTCTTTGTTCAAATGATTGATCATGGATTTAAAGAGTTCAAAGGCCTCGAACTTGTAGATTAAAAGCGGATCTTTTTGCTCGTGTACAGCCAACTGGACAGATTGTTTGAGCTCGTCCATCTTACGCAGATGGGTTTTCCAAGCCTCGTCGATCAATGCCAAGGTGATGTTCCTTTCAAAATCATGAACCAAATCTTTACCCTTAGTTTCGTAGGCTTTTTGAAGGTTGGTCACTACTTTTAATGTCTTGATCCCATCTGTAAAAGGGACTACGATTCTTTCGAATGTATTACCCGGTCGTTCGTAAACTTCTTTGATTACAGGATATGCAAGTTCGGCATTGGCAGTAATTTTGTTGCTGTAATGTTCGCTAAGTTGATCGTAAAGTTGGTTGATGATCTCGTTTTCGGCAGTTTCATTAAAGGTTTCCTCTGATAAGGGAGAGGTAACGGAAAAATTTTTAATGATCTCAAATTCAAAGTTTTTGAAATCATTCGAGGCTTTGTTGGTAAGCGTTATTTCCTCGCAGGTATCATAGAGAATATTGGCGATATCGAGTTTGATTCTGTCTCCACTCAAGGCATGTTTTCTTCTTTTGTAGATGACCTCTCGCTGAGCGTTCATCACATCATCGTATTCCAGCAGTCTTTTTCGAATACCAAAGTTGTTTTCTTCTACTTTTTTTTGAGCCCTTTCGATGGATTTGGTCATCATGGAATGCTGAATGACTTCACCTTCCTCAAGGCCCATTCTGTCCATGACTTTAGCCACACGATCAGAGCCGAAAAGCCGCATGAGGTTGTCCTCTAAAGAGACGTAAAATTGAGAGCTTCCAGGGTCTCCCTGTCTACCAGAACGGCCTCTGAGCTGACGGTCCACTCGCCTTGAGTCGTGACGTTCTGTTCCGATTATGGCTAATCCTCCGGATTCTTTAACAGTATCAGAAAGCTTGATATCTGTTCCCCGTCCCGCCATATTAGTGGCGATGGTCACAATTCCCGGTTTTCCTGCTTCTGCCACAATATCAGCCTCTTTTTTGTGCAATTTGGCATTCAATACGTTGTGGTGTACCTTTCTTATGTTGAGCATTTTACTCAACAACTCTGATATTTCTACTGAGGTGGTACCAATAAGCACGGGTCTGCCGTCCTCTGACAAGGCAGCTACTTCCTCGATAACCGCATTGTATTTTTCTCGTTTGGTTTTATAGATTAGGTCGTCTCGATCTTTTCTAGCAATAGGTCTGTTGGTAGGAATTTCAATGACATCAAGTTTGTATATTTCCCAAAATTCTCCGGCTTCAGTGATTGCGGTTCCGGTCATTCCTGACAACTTTTCATACATCCTGAAATAGTTCTGAAGTGTGATGGTCGCAAAAGTTTGGGTAGCGGCCTCGATTTTTACATTTTCTTTGGCCTCTATTGCTTGGTGCAACCCATCGGAATATCTTCTGCCATCCATGATCCGGCCCGTTTGTTCGTCTACGATCATGACTTTGTTGTCCATGACCACATATTCAACGTCCTTTTCAAAAAGGGTATAGGCTTTGAAAAGTTGATTCATGGAATGTATGCGCTCCCCTTTGACGCTGAAGTCTTGGAAGAGTATTTCTTTTAGTACGGCCTCTTCTTTTGGTTCGAGCTTTTGATTTTCGATTTTTGCAATTTCATTTCCGATGTCAGGGAGTACAAAAAAATTTTTATCTTCATTTTCTTTTGAAAGTGTTTCAATACCTTTGTCGGTAAGTTCTACTTGATTGGTTTTCTCATCGATGGTAAAATACAATTCAGCGTCAACCTTAGGCATCTCTCTGTTATTGTCCTGCATATAGAAGTTTTCTGTTTTTTGCAGGAGTTGTTTTACTCCCTCTTGACTTAAAAACTTAATCAGGCTTTTGTTTTTGGGCAGTCCTCTAAAAACTCTTAGAAGAAGAAAACCTCCTTCTTTGGTATCACCTTCAATGATTTTATTTTTGGCTTCCGCCAGGACTCCGTTAAGTAGGGATCTTTGCTGGGTCACCAATGCAGACACCTTTGGTTTGAGTAAATCAAATTCGTGTCGATCTCCCTCGGGGATAGGCCCTGAAATGATCAATGGGGTTCTGGCATCATCGATCAAAACAGAATCAACTTCATCGACGATGGCATAGTGATGTTTGGGTTGAACCAAATCGGCGGTGGAGTGCGCCATATTATCTCTGAGGTAGTCAAAACCGAATTCGTTATTGGTTCCATATGTAATGTCTGCCAGATAAGCTTTTCTTCTTTCTGGGCTGTTGGGTTTATGATAATCGATACAATCTACATTCATGCCGTGAAACTCAAATAATGGGCCCATCCAAGCGCTATCTCGCTTGGCCAGGTAATCATTGACGGTGACTAAGTGAACTCCTTTTCCTGTTAGGGCATTCAAATAGAGTGGTAGGGTAGCTACCAACGTTTTCCCTTCTCCGGTCTGCATCTCTGCGATTTTGCCTTGGTGCAAAACTATCCCTCCTATCAACTGTACATCGTAATGGATCATGTCCCAAACAATGGGTTTGCCCGCAGCATCCCATGCGTTAGACCAAATGGCATGATCACCTTTTAAGTTAACGTAACTTTTGTCTTGTGAAAGTTGACGGTCAAACTCATTTGCCATTACACTGAGACTGGTGTTTTCAACAAACCTCCTCGCCGTTTCTTTTACCACAGCAAACGCCTCAGGTAAAAGTTCTTCAAGGCTTTGGGCAATGATTTTTTCACTTTCGGTATTCAAATCATCAATCTGTTGGTATAGATTTTCTTTTTGATCAATGTCTTCAATATTTTTTATTTTAGATTCGATCTGTTGAATTTGATCATTTACCAGTTTCAAATCAGACTGAAGTTTGTTTTTAAAGGAGAATGTCTTTTTTCTCAATTCGTCATTACTGAGGTCTTTAAAGGATTTATAGTGGGAATTGATTTGCTCAACTAGGGGCAATATTTTTGCTAAATCTTTCTTGGTTTTATCTCCAACAAAAACTTTTAAAACAGAATTTAATAGGCTCATTCTTTAATTTAAAATATCTATAAAATTAAGCAAAAAAAAAGCCTCATTTGAGACTTTTAGTTTTTTGATTTTAGTATTCATCCTCATTCCAAAGATAATCCTCTTCGGTTGGAAAGTCGGGCCATATTTCCTCAATAGATTCATATACATCTCCTTCATCCTCCATAGACTGTAAGTTTTCTACTACTTCTAGGGGTGCTCCCGTACGAATTGAAAAGTCAATTAGCTCATCCTTGGTCGCCGGCCAAGGGGCATCACTGAGATATGAGGCAAGTTCTAATGTCCAATACATGAGATACAAAATTTCTGCAAAAATAAATTTTTAATGGAATTAAGCAAGAAGGTGTACTACTTTTTTTGAGCTATCCATTTAATTTCTTCGACCTCATAATCCTTTACTAGTTTCCTTGACAATATGAATAAATAGTCTGAAAGTCGGTTGATATAGGCAATGATGATTTTGGGTACATTTTCGATTTCATTTAATTCTGTTATGAACCTTTCAGCTCTTCTACAAGCACAACGAGCCAAATGCGCGTAAGAAACCACCATATGTCCTCCAGGAATCACAAAGTTTTTAAGTTCTGGAAGATCATTATTGATCTGATCGATTTGATCTTCCAAATGATTAACTTCTTCCTCACGAATGGGTTCCAATACTTTGACCAATTTTGACACCTCAAAAGCAGTATCGTCAGACAATTGTGAGGCTATTATCATTAATTCTTGTTGAATTTTGACGAGGGTTTTATCAGTGTTTTTATCAGTTTTAAAATTCCTGATCATACCGACCCAGACATTAAGCTCATCAACGGTTCCATAGGCTTTGATTCTTATGTGATGCTTGTTTACGCGTTTGCCCGATAGCAAGCCTGTGGTTCCATCATCTCCTTTTTTTGTGTAAAGTTTATCCCTGCTCATGTCAGTCTATTTAATTTATTCATTGGGTGGAGGCAAATGGAATTTATTTTCTTTTTTATTAATTATTTGCTGCGCAAAAGTAACAATAAATATTGTCATTTTGATAAAAGTATCGGAGGCTCACATCAGGGTTTTTTTGGTATTTTTTTCTTCAATCTGCCACTGATGGCGATTAGAAAAAACAAAACCGCAATAAACCCAGACCAGCGGGCAATAAAGTCCCCGTATTGGGTGTAGAATGTTATTTTATTTGCCGGGGAAAACTTCGCTTTCAATACTCCCTTGGTATGATAAGGAAGTTTATCAGTAATCTCGCCTTTAGCATTGATGACTGCGGAAATACCTGTATTTGCACTTCTGACAATACTTCTTCGGTTTTCAATGGCTCTTAATCGTGCGTAACTCAGCAATTGTTTATGACCGGCTGTATTTCCCCACCAAGCATCGTTGGTAATTATGCCCAAAAATTGAGCTCCTTTTCTAACATATTCTGTGACAAACTCACCATATATGGATTCATAACATATGACGGGCCCTGTCTTAAGGTTGATTTTTTTGTGTTCAAAAACACTTCTATTGTTTTGTATTGCCCGGCTGGATACCGTACCTCCCAGGTCAAGCAAAAACTCTCCAAATAGAGGCTCAAAAAAACTTTTATAGGGCATGTTTTCTACCCCTACCACCAATTTTGATTTGTGATAAAACTCCGGCTCCTGTTGGAATTCCATCTTCAGAGCTGAGTTGTAAAAATCCACCCAGATCCCATTCCTGACAAAATTTGCTGTGGGTGTTGGGGGTTTGTCTGCCATGTAAACACTGTAGGATTGGATACCGCTAACCAACTGAATTTTTGGATTTTTTTCAAGTAAGGAGTCAATTTTACGGTGTAAAGTTGTTTTTTTAAATTCCTCAAGTGATGATCCAAAACCCTGACCAAAATAGGTCTCTGGAGTAAAGATATATCTGGTTTGATCAGTTATTTGATCAGTTGTCATATTGATCAATAAGTCAAAGTAGTAATCATTTTCCTTAATATATTTTTCGTTGTAGGGATCAATATTGGGTTGTAAAAGCAAAACCTCAGTGTTGGGGACAAGGATATTTTCCCTTTCAAAAATAGTTAATGAGATTGCAATAGGGATAGCAATGCAAATTAACCAGGGACTCATTTTTTTGACCCAAACAGTGTTTTTCAGGCTGACCGGGTAATTTTTAAAAACTTCATAAAGCCCAATATTGATGATTAAAATCCATAAACTTCCCCCAAAAGAGCCAGTAAATTCATACCATTGTATCCATTGAACGTCTTCGGAAAAAACATTCCCTAAGTTCAGCCAAGGCCAAGAGAAATCCCATTCTAAGTGAAATTTTTCAAAAGCGATCCATAGGGTAACAAAAAAAATATAGGCTGTTCGAAGAGGAAGTCTCTTTTTGGACCAATGAAAAAGCATCAAAAGAATAGTGTAAAATAAACTATTGCATAGAATTGCAAAAGCCATCCCAAAAACTGAGGAGTTGACAATCCACCAAGTGGTTCCTATATTCCAAATGAAAAATCCAAGATAGCTAAGGGCAAACAAACGTAATTTTTTTTGTTTCGAATTCATTTTTGAAATTTGATCCTCAACAAAAAGCAAGGGAATTAAACTAAAAAATATAAGTAAAGACAAACCTTGAACCGGCCAAGATAAAGTGAGTAACGCTCCAGAAAGAATTGACAACATCACGGGGTTTTTGTATAAAATCATGGAATTTCTGTCTGCTTATTTTTTTCTTAATGGATCAAATCTTAATTTGCCGGAATATTTCATTAAAAATTGGTTTTACAAAATTAATGATTAAAAAATCAGTTCCTCATTTTTTCACTTCGTTAAACCTTTTGTCGGGTTGTTTTTCGATTTATTTTGCTTATATATTTCAATTTGAAACTGCACTAATTTTTTTACTTACTGGTGTTTTTTTTGATGTTTGGGATGGACTGCTTGCCCGTTTGCTCAAAGTCAAAAGTAATTTAGGCGTACAATTAGATTCAATGGCTGACATGGTAACATGTGGAGTGGCCCCAGGAATCATTATGGCACAGCTATTTGTTATGGCGGGTAATAAACCTATTGAAATCCCTATAGGTTGGCCACTCAACACTGTGGTTGAATTTATTCCATGGGTATTTATTGGTTTTTTAATCCCTCTGGGCGCTGCTTTTAGATTGGCTCGATTCAATATTGATGGCTCTAAAAAAAATCATTTTGTAGGTTTGCCAACACCTGCCATGGCGATGTTTTTTGGCGCACTTCCTATATTGGTGAAACATCCTGATTTCGCTTTTTTGAAACCTCTTTTAATTACTAACCCGGGATTGATCTTTTTGACTTTTATTTTTGTTCTTTTAATGAATGCCAGCTTCGATCTTTTTTCTTTTAAATCACTCAAAACAGGTAAGCCAGATACACTTTTAAGAATGCTTTTGCTTGTGTCTGCACCGATCTTAATTTACTATGTAGGTTTGGGTGGAATTTGCCTAGGGGTATTGGTTTATTTGTTTTTAAATTTGATCAACAACAGTCTTTTTAAGTCAGTGGATTAATCCCTTTTTATCATTTGATTTTTACAATGAAATTTTCTTCTTCCTCAATTCAAAATTCTTACCTAGGTATACTTTTCTTACCATCTCGTCTTTTGCGAGCTCCTCAGGAGTTCCGGCTTTTAGAATACTTCCTTCAAACATTAAAAAAGTTTTATCGGTAATAGCTAAAGTTTCTTGAACATTGTGGTCGGTTATCAGAATCCCTATATTTTTGTTTTTTAGATGAGCTACAATTTTTTGAATGTCTTCCACAGCAACAGGATCCACACCAGCAAAAGGCTCATCAAGCAAAACAAATTTTGGATCGGTAGCGAGTGCTCTGGCAATTTCAGTCCTTCTTCTTTCTCCACCCGATAGTAAATCACCCCTACTTTTACGAATATGGGTTAAGCCAAATTCTTCTAATAAGGCTTCCACTTTTTCATTTTGTTGATTTTTGGAGAGTTTACTAAGTTGCAAAACACTCAATATGTTGTCTTCTACACTTAGTTTTCTAAAAACAGATGCCTCCTGAGCCAGGTAACCGATTCCGTTTTGTGCCCTTTTGTACATGGGGAATGAGGTAATATCAATATCGTCTAGAAGTATCCTGCCAGCTTGAGGCTTTATTAAACCTACTATCATGTAAAATGAAGTCGTTTTTCCTGCGCCATTAGGGCCTAATAAACCTACAATCTCTCCCTGTTCAACAGATACAGAAATTGCCTTTACGACTTTTCTTCCCTTGTAGGATTTTTCTATTTCTACTGCGCTTAATTTCATTTCAGGGTGGTAGTTTTTTGCATTTCTTTCTCCAAACGGTGATAAGTGAATTTTGAAATAAAAATACTCACTTCATACAATATCAACAGAGGTATACTCACAATAATTTGACTTACAATATCTGGAGGGGTAATTATGGCAGATAAACTCAATACAATTACCAATGCAAATTTTCGATTTTTTCTTAAAAATTTAGGTGTAACGATTCCCACTTTGGTGAGGAAGTAAATGATAATGGGTAGTTCAAAAATGAGTCCACTAGCTAAAACCGAAGCTCTCAAAAGTCCAATGTAACTGCTTAGATCAAAATCATTAAACACTTCGCTACTAACCTTATAATTACCGAGGAAGTTGATGGATAGAGGGGTAACCATGTAATATCCAAAAATTATCCCAATAAAAAACAGCAAAGAGGAGATAAAAATAAAACCTCTAGCATTTTTTCTTTCGTTTTCATGTAAGCCAGGACTTACAAACTTCCAAAATTCAAATATGACATAAGGAAATGCTATGATAAAACCGGCTAAAACTGAAGTCCACAGGTGTGCGGAAAATTGGCCTGCTACTGTTCTACTCTGAATTCTAAAGGGCATTTCACTGATACAGAAACTGTCACCTTGACCGAAAGATTCTGATAGATGACAAAACCACCTGTAGGTGAGAAAATCAATTTTTTTAGGTCCAAAAATAATGGTGTCAAAAATAAAATCCTTTCCTATAAAAGCAACCGAAGCCATTAATACAATTGCCAAACACGATCGGATCAGATGCCATCGAAGTTCTTCAAGATGGTCCAAAAAAGACATTTCATTAGGATTTTTACCCATTTAAACCCTCTTTTATAAAATCTAATATATGAATTAGACCCCTGTAGTTATTGTCTTTTCCCATTACAAGAATATGATTTATTTTTTTAGATTGCATTAATTTTAATGCATCATAGGCTAGCATATCCTCGTCTACCTTTACAGGTTTGTTCGTCATCACGTTAGTTGCTTTCAGTCCATTAATATTTTCGTGTTTTTCGAGAACCCTACGAATGTCTCCATCAGTGATCAACCCACAAAGTTTTCCTTTTTTTTCAACTACTGTAGCACCTAATCGTTTTTCGGAGATTTCGAGGATCACCTCTTTTAAGGAAGCTTCGTAAGATACACTAGGTATATTGGAGTAATCTGAAAAATCGCCTACTTTAAGGTGTAACTTTTTTCCTAAACTACCTGATGGATGAATTTGAGCAAAATTTTGAGGTTGAAAGCCAGTGAGCTTCATTAAACTAATGGCTAGTGCGTCACCCATTACCATTTGAACAGTAGTGCTAGTGGTAGGTGCCAAATTGTGGGGGCATGCTTCTTTAACTATTGGAGTGTAAAGCAGATAGTCTGATTGTTTCGCAAGGAAAGACTCAACATCGGAGGTCATTCCAATGATTGTATTGCCATTTTTTTTTAGAAAAGGGATAAGGTCTTTTAACTCTTGTGAATTTCCACTTTTGGAAATTCCAATAATAACATCTTTTTTTTCAACCATTCCCAAATCACCATGGGTCGCGTCAGCAGCGTGAAGATAAAAAGATGGAGTGCCTGTAGAACTTAAGGTCGCAGCAATCTTCATGGCAATAATTCCACTTTTACCGACACCAGTTAAAACAATTTTTCCCTTTGAATGATGAATCAAATTAACGATTTCTTCAAAAATTTTATCGATAGATTCCTCAAGTAATTTTAGAGATTGGATTTCTACACGAATGGTGTTGAGAGCAATTTCAGTCACTGTAGAGTTTACGCTCAATTTGATTTTTTTGATTAGTTTTTCTTTGTTAAAAGAACTATATTGTATTTACAAATTTAGCTAATTTTTAAAACTAAACCCATCCATTGGATAAACAAGTAGATTTAAAAAAATCCCTAAAAAAATTTTTCGGTTTTTCGAACTTTAAAGGTCTCCAGGAACCTGCGATTAACAGTTTACTCTCTAAAAATGACACTTTTGTAATTATGCCTACTGGTGGTGGGAAATCAATGTGTTATCAATTGCCAGCCTTACTTTGCAAGGGAACTGCTCTAGTGGTCTCACCACTTATCGCTTTGATGAAAAATCAGGTTGATACCATCAGGGGTATTTCTGCAGAGAATGGTATTGCTCATGTTCTAAATTCCTCTTTAAACAAAACCGATACTCTTAAGGTTAAACAAGATTTGATAAGTGGTGTGACTAAATTATTATTTGTTGCTCCAGAGTCCCTGGCAAAAAAAGACACCATAGACTTTTTAAAAACCATTCAAATTTCATTTTTAGCGGTTGACGAAGCGCATTGTATTTCAGAGTGGGGTCACGATTTTAGACCAGAATACAGAAATTTGAGAAGCATTTTAGATCAAATGGGTCAAAAAATTTCCATTATTGCTCTAACAGCCACAGCCACTCCAAAAGTTCAAGAAGATATTTTGAAAAATCTTAAAATCTCTGCTCCAAAAGTTTTCAAGTCCTCTTTTAATCGTCCCAATTTATATTATGAGGTAAGGTCAAAATCAGATCAGGTCGAAACCGAGATAATCAAATTTATAAAGACTAACCAGGGTAAATCTGGCATTGTTTATTGTCTTTCAAGAAAGCGGGTAGAAGAGTTGGCAAAGATGATGCAAGTTAATGGCATAGATGCATTGCCTTATCATGCAGGTTTGGATTCTAAAACCCGTGAGCGAAATCAGGATATGTTTATCAAGGAGGATTGTGATGTAATTGTTGCTACAATTGCATTCGGAATGGGAATTGATAAACCCGACGTTAGATTTGTGATTCACCACGATATCCCTAAAAGTATAGAAAGCTACTACCAAGAAACTGGAAGAGCTGGGAGAGATGGGGGAGAGGGACACTGTTTGGCTTTTTATTCCTACAAAGACATTGAAAAATTAGAAAAATTCATGTCAGGAAAGCCATTGGCCGAACAGGAGGTGGGATTTGCACTACTAAATGAAATGGTATCTTATGCAGAAACTTCCATTTCAAGAAGGAAGTTCATTCTGCATTATTTTGGAGAAGAATTTGATTCAGAAAATGGTGAGGGTGCAGATATGGATGACAACATGCGTTATCCCAAAACTAAAATTGAAGCGGGTAAAAAATTAAAAATTTTGATTCAAACTATTTTGGATACAAAAGAAAAATACAAGGCAAAAGAAATCGTCAAAACCTTGACCGGTGAAAAAAATGCTTTAATAATTTCACACCGAACTCATGAAAAACATTTTTTTGGTGTTGGTAACGACATGGATGCTAAATTATGGATGGCATTGCTCAGACAGGCTTTAATTGGAGGATATTTGATTAAGGATATTGAGACCTACGGGGTTATCAAGCTCACCCCAAAAGCCAAATCTTTTTTGAACCAACCCGTTTCGTTTTTATTTACTGCCGACCATGATTATCAATTAAATAAACCGAGGTTATCCTTCAATAAAGCTATAATAGACATTGACAAAGTACTGATGGACTTATTACGCTCGTTAAGAAAACAAGTTGCTGTGGAGGAGGATGTTCCACCTTTTGCAGTTTTTCAGGAATACTCGCTTGAAGACATGGCACTTAAATATCCGATTAGTTTGAAAGAACTAAATCAAATTAATGGAGTAGGAGAGGGCAAGGCAAAACGGTATGGATCAAAATTTATTGAGCTTATCAAAAAATACGTAGATGAAAACCAAATTACACGTCCTGATGATTTGATTATTAAAAGCACCGGAGCAAACTCAGTTTTGAAGTTGTATTTAATACAAAGTATAGATCGAAAGTTATCGCTTGAAGATATTGCATCTGCCAAGGGGATGGATATGTTAAAATTGATAACCGAAATGGAAACTATTGTTTTTTCTGGAACAAAACTTAATATCGATTATTGGATTAATGATATTTTTGATGATGATCAAATCGATGAATTGACCGATTATTT
Organism: uncultured Flavobacteriaceae bacterium; assembly: GCA_913020685.1. Lineage (GTDB taxonomy): Bacteria > Bacteroidota > Bacteroidia > Flavobacteriales > Flavobacteriaceae > UBA8316. Next base: position 9,580 of record CAJWAY010000001.1, on the reverse strand, counting down.
TATGGAAGCAGACTCAGACGAGTTGCATTTGGCCTCCGATCAATTTGATGGTGATTATGAGGAAGAGGAGTTGCGGTTATTTCGATTGAAATTCATCAGTGATTTTGGAAATTAATTCAGATGATCCCATTTCTTTCAACTATTACTATATTCGCAAAAATTAAAAAACACACATCATGGAGGAGGGAATTTTTGCCCATTTCAAAACTGAAAAAGGAGATATTAAAATCCAATTGACCTTTGACAAAACACCAGGAACCGTAGGTAATTTTATAGGACTTGTTGAAGGTGCAATCGAAAACAAGGTGAGTTTGAAAGGAACACCCTACTACGACGGACTTAAGTTTCACCGTGTGATTGCAAATTTCATGATCCAAGGGGGGTGTCCTCAAGGTACAGGCATGGGAGGACCCGGATATCAATTTGATGACGAGTTTCATCCGGAACTCAAACACGATCGTCCCGGTACTTTATCAATGGCTAATGCAGGCCCAGGGACCAACGGAAGTCAATTTTTTATTACTCACACTGCTACTCCATGGTTGGATGGTAAACATACTGTTTTTGGATATTTGATTGAAGGGTTTGAGGTTGTGGATGCCATTGCACAAGATGATGCGATTCAAAACATAACGATCGAAAGGGTTGGGGCCGATGCCGAGTCTTGGGATGCCAAAGCTGCTTTTGATTTTTTTATCAATGAGAAGAAAGCGCAACTTAATGCAGCTCTGGAAGCTGACCGTAAAGAACTTGAAGAATTGACCGATGGGATGGAACAAACTGAAAGTGGCCTTTACTATAAAATCAACCGAAAAGGGTCTGGAGATTATCCTTCAAAAGGTAAAAACGTTTCGGTTCATTACAGGGGAATGCTGCTAGATGGAACAGTATTTGACTCTTCCTACCAACGGAATGAACCCATTGTTTTTCCTTTGGGCATGGGCCAAGTCATTAAGGGATGGGATGAGGGTATCGCTTTACTCAAAAGGGGATCATCGGCAAAACTAGTGATTCCAAGTGAGTTGGCTTATGGCTCTAAAGGGGCTGGGGATGTAATTCCTCCTGACTCAACCTTGATTTTTGAGGTAGAGTTGGTCGATTTTAGATAGATAAAAAACCATTGGGTTCGTTTCCTGCTTTCCATTTGATGTTACAACCCAAGCTGGGTATCTGATGAGTTTCTTGTGCTGCCCCTTTTGACAATTTTTGGCAGGCATTCATCAAATCTTTTCCTGTAATCGGATTGTCATTTTTTGGACGAGCATTATCAAAACGACCGCGGTAAACAAGTTTTAGATTCTGATCAAAAAGATAAAAATCCGGAGTGCAGGCCGCCTCATAGGCCAAGGCTACTTCTTGGGTAGGATCGAAGAGATATGGAAAGTCAAATGATTTTTCTACAGCAAGTTTTTGCATTAACTCAGGCCGGTCATCTGGATAGTTTTCTACGTCATTACTGGATATTGCTACTGTATTGATGCCCAATTTTTTGATGTCATGACTAACTTCAACCATTTTGTCCAAAAGATGTAATACATAGGGACAATGGTTACACATGAAAATAACTAAGGTGCCCGATCTTCCTTTGACTTGATTCAAAGTAACCTTAATATTATCGACACCATTTGTTAAGGAAAAATTAGGTGCTTCAGTATTTAAAGGGAGCATGAAGGATTCAGTTCTTGCCATAGATCTGTTGTTTAGACCACTAATCTAATTAAAATATACAGCCTAAAAAAACTAATCGGTAGTAGAAAATTTTGATCTATTTAGACTAAATATCCTCAAAGTTTAGATCAGTAAAATTGTTCCCTGGAACTTCGGCCGCATCCAAATTTTTGTCCCTATCGTAATTTTTTTGATGCCTTTCACTTATCACTTCCACACCTCTTTCTTTTATTATGAAATCTACCATTTCAGATAGTATCAAGCTGAAATCATTAAAATCCTCCTTATAAAGATAGATTTTGTGTTTTTTGTAGTGGAACGTTCCATCATCATTTGTGAATTTTTTACTTTCAGTAATGGTTAAATAGTAATCACTAGCCTTTGTCTCACGCACATCGAAAAAATAAGTTCTTCTTCCAGCACGTAGAACTTTGGAAAAAATCTCTTCCTGGTCCTTATCATTGTTGTTATACATTGAACTTCTGTTTTAATTAATTTGGTTGTTACTCCAAAATTCTAAAAAAAATTAAAACAAAACAAATTAATACTCTTTTTCATTTTGTTGTTTGTTGAAAAGATCATAATAGAATCCTTTCAAATTATATAGTTTTTGATGGTCTCCCTGCTCAATGATTTTACCCTGATCTAAAACAACAATATGGTCGGTATTTTTAACCGATGAAATACGGTGGCTTACGATTATTGTGGTCTTATTTTGGCTGTAATTCTTGAGATTTTTTAGAATAATCTCTTCAGTGTCAGTGTCCACTGCTGAAAGACAGTCGTCTAAAAGCAATATTTCGGTATCTTTGATTATTGCCCTCGCAATTGATACCCTTTGTATTTGTCCTCCAGACAATGTAAGCCCTCTTTCACCAAGAAGTGTCTGATACCCATCTTTAAATTTAATAATACTTTTATGTATTGCTGCTGTTTTGCATGCTTGTTGAATCTCTAGATCTGTAGCATCCACTTTACCTAACCGAATATTATCTTGAATACTCTCTGAAAACAAAAATGCATTTTGTGGGATATTTCCAATATAGCTTCTTAGTTTTTCCAGTTTAAACTTCCTGATGTCATACCCATCTAATAAAACTTTTCCGGTATTTGGATCATAAAGACGATTGATAATATTAAGTAAAGAGGATTTTCCAGACCCCACTTTTCCAATTATGCCAAGTGATTTACCACTTTCTATTTTTAAATTGATCCCGTCCAAGGCTTTAATTTTTGTTTCTGGGTAAATCAAGGTGATATTTTCAAGGGTAATTTCTCCTTTAATTATAACATCGACTCCTGAACCATCTTTGATTTCTATAGGTTCATTTAAAAAAGCATTAATTCTTTTTTGGGATGCCTCTGCCTGCTGGACTACAGAGGTTACCCATCCAACCACAGCAACTGGCCATGTAAGCATATTGATGTAGATTATAAACTCAGCCAATACTCCGATTTCTATTTCTCCACTTATGTATTGTTGTCCTCCAATAAAAATGACGATTAGATTGCTCAAACCGATCAAAAGTATCATTAAAGGAAAAAACCAGGCCTGAACCTTGACCAGATTCATATTTTTCTCTTTGGATTCAAGTGCAAAGTGATCAAATTTTTTGTAAAAAATACTCTCCATACTATAGGATTTGATTACAGAAATACCACTGAATGTTTCTTGGGTATATGAGGAAAGGTTTGACAACATTTCCTGAACCGCAGTACTTCTCATGTTGATAACTCTACTGAGTTTGTAGATGGTAAATGACAAAAGTGGGAGTGGTATTAGAGTGTAAACAGATAGCTTTGGAGCTATGCTAAACATGATCGTAATAACACATATAAAAAGGGTAACTGTATTAATACTATACATAATTGCAGGTCCTACATACATTCTAACTTTACTTACATCTTCGCTGATTCTATTCATCAAGTCTCCTGTACGATTGTTTTTGTAAAAGCGTTGACTCAATTTTTGGTAATAGGAAAAGATTTCATTTTTGAGATCAAATTCGATGTAACGGGATACATTAATTATTGTCTGACGCATTAAAAAGGTAAAAAATCCCGATAGTAGAGTTGCGCCAATAATGATTAATATATTTTTTATAAGTAATGTCTTGAGCATGGCCAAATCTCCTTGATGATTGGTAAGGAAATTTTCAACTGCAGTTAGTGAATCACCAATCAAACGGGGAGCAAATAAGGAAAAAACTCTTGAAATGATTGTGATTAAGACTCCCAAAAGGAGCTTTAGAAAGTATTTTCTCAGGTATTTATTCAGGTGCTGAAGTGCTCTCATTCACTCATTTCGATTGAGTAGATATATAAATATCAAATTTAATCAAATGCTTTCGTTCTGTATTTCAAAAAGCAATTTTAGTTAATTATAATTAAAACTAAAGCTCTATTTTTGTATCAAATTTTGGTGATTCAATAAATGCTAACCCGAAGACATCTGCGGATAAAAGTAATGCAGTCATTGTATTCCTTTTTACCAAATCGGGAGGGCAACTTAGCTCAAGAGATTGATTTTTTCAAAAAGAGTTATTTTAATTCTTTTTCGTTATACTTGACTCTTTTGGCTTTTCTCAAATCCACATACGAACATGCTTTAAGTTTGAAAGATCTCCAAAAAAAACTAAGAACCAAAAAAAATATTGAACAATCTCCATCTTTGGCGGGAAACAAAATTCTCCAATTCATTGCTAAACATCCCATTTTAGTCAACCATATCAATAAAAGAAAAATTAAATTTTGGGAATTGGATTTTGATTATGTAAAATCTAATTTTAAAACCCTTGCAGAATCTAAAAAATATCAAGATTATAGCCAAAAAGAGAATCCCTCAGTTGAGGAGGATAGAGATATTATTATTTTTTTTTACAAGGAGGTTGTTGCTCCATCCGTAGGTTTCTATGATTACATTGAAGATAAGGAACTTACTTGGATTGATGATCTGCCTGTAGTTAATACGTTCATTTTAAGAATCCTTCAAAAAATTGACCCAAAAAACCTAAATAGTCTGTCATTCCCAAAAATGAATATTGAGGATGAAGATCCTAGATTTGCTATAGAACTACTAGAAAAAGTTGTAGTAAATAATGATGCTTTGCAAAAAGAGATGGTAGGACGAACCCCAAACTGGGAAAGTGACAGAATTGCTCTTTTGGATGCCATTATGATTAAGATGGCTATCGCCGAAATACTATATTTCCCCACCATACCGCCGAAAGTTACAATGAATGAATACATTGAAATTTCTAAAGACTATTCAACACCAAAAAGTAATATTTTCATCAATGGAATCTTGGACAAAATTATTAAAGATTTTGAAGATTTGGGACGATTAAATAAAAGTGGTAGGGGACTCATATAATGTTTTTTGTTAAATTTGAATCAAAATAATTTAAAAAAAATGAAAAAAATACGTTTGTTTTATTTGTGTACTTTATTATGTGTTGCAATTGGGTGCAATGAAAGTGCCTCAAAAAAAGTCGATCAGCAAAAAGCAGCTAAGAGTTCTCCAGAAGCCCCTGTTTCAACTGCAGCAATGACTTTTGACAAAACAGTTCATGACTTTGGAACCATTAAGGAAGGTGAGACCGTTCAGACAACATTTACTTTTACTAATACAGGTAAATCCGATTTGATCATCGTAGATGCTCGAGGAAGCTGTGGATGTACAGTTCCAAATTTTCCTAAAAATACACCCATTGCTCCTGGTGCCACCGGTGAGATTTTAGTCAGCTTTGATTCTAGCAATAAGCCAAATATGCAACAAAAAACCGTTACTATATCTGCCAATACTCAAAGTGGAAGAGAAACATTGAGAATCAAAGCCATGGTATCCCCAGATCCTGTAAAACAAAAACAACGCGATGATGCTGCCAAAGCACGACAGCAAAATAGCAATTAAATAAGTTAATTAATGGAGGGATTCACTGGGCAGATGCCCTTTTTGCTTTTAATGCTGGTGGTGTTTTTTTTCTTCATTATCTTACCACAGCAGCGTAGACAAAAAAAAGAAAAAAATTTCATGAAGAACCTGAGTAAAGGAGATCGGGTCATCACTAAAAGTGGTATTCATGCTAAAGTAGTTGAGCTTAATGAAAAGGACTATACCTGTGTTATTGAAACTCTGGCGGGAAAACTAAAAATTGAGCGCTCGGCATTGTCCTTGGAGATGAGTCAAAAACTCAAAACTCCAAAAAAATAATTTGATCCCGCTCAGGCGGGATTTTTTCTTAAATAAAATTATGTATCGATATTTAATCAAACCTATACTTTTTCTCGGTGACCCCGAATGGATACATTATTTTGTATTTGGTTTGATTCGGAGATTGCATAAAGTACCTGGTGTCCCTTTTTTGATTCGGAGTATTTATCACATTTCGCATCCTAAACTCGAAAAGAAACTCTTTGGTATTACTTTCAATAATCCTGTGGGTTTGGCAGCCGGCTTTGACAAAGACGCAAAGCTTTACCAAGAACTTTCTAATTTTGGTTTTGGATTTATCGAGATCGGGACTCTTACTCCAAAGCCTCAAACAGGAAATCCCAAAAAGCGTTTGTTTAGATTGCCCGAGGACCACGGACTGATAAATCGAATGGGATTTAATAATGAAGGAGTAGAAGCCGTAATCCCTCGCCTTAAAAAAAATAAAAACATCATTATCGGGGGTAACATTGGTAAAAACAAAATCACTCCCAACGAAAAGGCGGTAGATGATTACGTTTATTGTTTCAAAACTCTTTATCCCTACGTAGATTACTTTGTGGTTAATGTCAGCTCACCAAATACACCCAACCTGAGGGAGCTTCAGGATAAAAAGCCACTTACTAACCTTTTAAATACATTACAAGAAATCAACCAAGCTAATAAAAAACCAAAGCCCATTCTACTTAAAATTGCTCCAGACCTGTCCAATGAGGAATTATTGGACATTATCAAAATTGTAAAAACAACTCACACCGCAGGGGTTATAGCCACCAACACATCTATAAAACTCAATGGTCTAAAATCCTCAAATAAGAGCCAAATTGGTGGTATAAGTGGAAAACCACTTAATCTCCGAAGCACTCAGGTAATCCGTTTCCTATCCGAAAAAAGCCAAAAAGCTTTCCCTATAATTGGAGTTGGAGGTATTCATGATCCCAATGATGCTATAGAAAAGCTCAATGCTGGCGCAGATTTAATACAGCTTTATACTGGTTTTGTTTATGAAGGCCCTGGATTGGTAAAGCGAATAAATAAAGCTTTGATTAATTGATAATTTTCTTTTTAATAGGTATTTAAATCAATTGTAATCTAATTTACTGCTCAACCCTTTACTTTCAAATTGATTAAAAAAAAATCATATACGATACCCATAATCATCCTAATTATACCATAATTTTCAACGCTATTCCAAATCCGGTCCATCAAGATATCGAATTTATGAATTGCTTAAGAAAAAAGCTTAGAATTAAGAGGATTTTTTAATAAAGGATAATGCAAGGATTAATTTTTTAATATAAAAGCTTTTTGAGGGATTTAACTTCTATTAAATGCTGTAACAAAATTCTCAGTAACAGTGGTGTAGAAAAATAAAAAAATACTTTTATTTTGAAAAAATTTAATAGACAGGTTTCCATAAAATATGAAGTTCTAATCAGCCAGGTAATTAGTATTGAGTTCTATTTTTTAAAATTTCGTCCAATATTCTCGAGGATTTTTTTTTCATAAATACCCTTCTTTAATCGAAATAGCTAAACCCATCATCGGGGTCAACACTTAGAAGGGTTTCGTAAATCAAGCGTATAACATTTTCAATATCTTGTTTATCAACCATTTCAACGGTAGTATGCATGTATCGCAAGGGTAACGAGATAAGTGCAGAGGCAACTCCACCGTTGCTGTATGCAAATGCATCAGTATCAGTTCCAGTATAACGCGAGGATGCCAAGCGTTGGAAAGGAATTTTTTGATACTCTGCTGTCTGGATTATATGTTCTCTCAATTTATTTTGAACCGCAGGAGCATAGGATATTACAGGACCTTTACCCATTTCAATATGACCCTGTTCCTTTTGATTGATCATGGGAGTAGTGGTGTCATGACAAACGTCTGTAATGATTGCCAAATCGGGTTTTATAGTTTGTGTTATCATTTCTGCACCGTGAAGGCCAACTTCTTCCTGAACTGCATTGGTAATATAGAGCCCAAATGGTAATTTGATTTTATTTTCATGAAGTAATCTGCCTACTTCTGCAATCATAAACCCCCCGGCACGATTGTCGATGGCGCGGCAGACAAACTTATTCTTATTCACGATTTGAAAGCGGTCGGGATAAGTGATTACACATCCCACATGTACGCCCATTTTTTCCACTTCCTTTTTATCTTTTGCACCTATGTCAATGAATATGTTATCTAATTTCGGGGTTTCTTCTTTTCCACTCTTTCTAGTGTGGATTGCTGGCCAACCGAAGACACCTTTAACAATCCCTTTTTGGGTGTGGATGTTGACCCATTTGGAAGGTGCAATTTGGTGGTCGCTTCCACCATTTCGGATTACATAAATCAAACCCCTATCAGAAATATAATTTACATACCATGAAATCTCATCCGAATGTCCCTCAATTACTACCTTGAGGTTTGCATCGGGATTGATTACGCCAACAGCAGTACCATATGTATCAGTTATAAATGTATCAACATAGGGTTTGAGGTAATTCATCCATATTTTTTGTCCCTCCCACTCATAGCCAGTTGGAGAAGGGTTGTTGAGATAGGTTTCCAAAAACGACATGGATTTTTTATTCAAAAGCTTCATCTATTAAAATTTGAAAAAAATAGAAGACTAAAATACACATAAGTCCCCAAATGAAAAATGATTATCCATGCATTTATTACTAAATTTGTTTAACATGAAGCCACTTGCTTTAATTACTTTTTTTTTGGTGATGCTTTGTAGAAATGTATCGGCCCAAATTTTACCACCCCTATCTGAAGATTTTTTTATCATCGAAGGGGATACCATCATTAATTCAAGCATTCAACTTAAAGAGGTGGTATTATTTGAGCCTTTAAGGTTTAACAACTATCAAGAGGCAAAAAGATATGTAATTCTTAGAGAACGAACCTTCAAGGTTTATCCCTATGCAAAAATTGCAGCCGACAGGTTGAGTGTGCTTACTGGACGATTGGAGCAAATTAAGTCTAAAAGAAAAAGGAAGGTCTACCTTAGACGTATGGAAGACTTTATATATGATGAGTTTGAAAAAGAACTTAAAAAGTTGTCTCGTTCACAGGGTCGCATACTGATTAAATTGGTTCATCGACAAACTGGAGAAACTTCACACAGCTTAGTCAAGGAACTACGAAACGGGTGGCGGGCATTTGTATATCAAACTTCCGCTTCGCTTTTCAAACTTTCTCTTAAAGACACCTATGATCCTGAAGCGGTATATGAAGATTATCTGATTGAAGACATACTACAAAGAGCTTTTTCTGAAGAACGATTGGAGCGTCAAGACACTGCATTGGATTATGACTTGGATATTTTGTACAAATTTTGGAAAGAGAATAGACCTAAATCCATTACAAAATAAAACCTCTCATCACGTTAATTGCTTTGTGGTCAAGCATTGATTCTTATAATGCTATTAGGGTACAAAATATTTTAAAAAAAAGGTAAAAAAGGTATTGCGAAGAAGAAAAAGCGTTCTATATTTGCACCCGCAAGAAAACATATCTATTTTTTAGAATAATTTTTTGTCTTCAAGTTCATTGATATACAGAATAAAAATGACAGCGCGTATCAACAGATACGAAGCGAATTAGAAACCATTTTGAGACTTTAGTCAACTAGTTGTTGATTCGTTAATATTATTAAAAAACAACAACGAAGAGTTTGATCCTGGCTCAGGATGA